>JAGYHM010000027.1 GCA_018457305.1 Fusobacterium sp.
TTTCTAATTTTAGAATATTTTAAGAGAAAAGGTTTCCATTTAACACTTGATATGGTTAATTTTATTTTCTTAATTGCAGGAATTATTTTACATAAAACACCTAGAAAATTTATTGATGCTTTCAACTCTGCTGTTAAAGGTTCAGCTGGAATTATTTTACAATTTCCGTTTTATGCAGGAATTATGGGTATGATGACAGGAAATAATGCTGAAGGAATGAGTTTAGCTAAATTGATTTCAGAGTGGTTTGTAAATATTTCAACTACAACTACTTTCCCACTATTTACTTTCTGGAGTGCAGGTATAGTTAATTTATTTGTTCCATCAGGTGGTGGACAATGGGCAGTTCAAGCTCCTGTTATGATGCAAGCTGGAGCAAAAATTGGAGTTCCTGCTGCAAAAACAGCTATGGCTATTGCTTGGGGAGATGCTTGGACAAATATGATACAACCATTCTGGGCTTTACCAGCTCTTGGTATAGCAGGTCTTGGTGCAAGAGATATTATGGGATACTGTGTTATGAATTTAATTGTTGGAGGAATAATAATAAGTACAGGTTTAATATTTTTAGTATAAATTAAAGTTAATTTTAAGGAGAAAAAGTTTTTAATTTCTTCTCCTTATTTTTTTGTTAAAACATTTTACTCCTTTACTTTATTATAAAATTGAGGTAATATATATGTAGAATATATTTTATAAAAGGAGGAATTTATATGGCTACTGATAAAGAGTTGATGAATTTTAGTCAAGATCATGAATTAAATTATTTTTTAAAAAGTGAAGGAAAAAGAGAAACTGCAGAAAATCGTAAAATACTAAAAGAAATTGGGAAAGAATGTAAAGCTAAACTTGGAAAAAGAGTTTTAAAGAATGATGACTTACATGAATTTCTTAAAAAAAATTCAAAATTAAAAAAACAATTAGAAGATAAAAAATAAAAAATATTTTTTAATAATTTAATAATTAAAATATAGGAGGAAGTATGATATCAAAATTTATCAAAAAAGACAAATTAAAAGATCTTATAAAAGATGATATGACTATAATGGTCGGAAGTTTCTTAGATTGTGGTTCACCTAATAGAATCATTGATGAACTATTAGAATTAGGAGTAAAAAATCTTACACTAATTTGTAATGACACTGCATTCCCTGATAGAGGTGTAGGAAGAATGATAGTTGCTAAACAATTTAAAAAAGCTATTGTTAGTCATGTGGGAACTAATCCTGAAACTGGAAGACAAATGAACGAGGGAGAATTAGAAGTAGTTTTAACTCCTCAAGGAACTTTAGCAGAACAAGTTAGAACAGGTGGAGCTGGACTTGGAGGATTTTTAACTCCTACTGGACTTGGAACTCCTGTTGCTGAAGGGAAACAACAAATAGAACTTGATGGGAAAACATATTTATTAGAAAAATCTTTGAAAGCAGATGTTGCAATTTTAGGAGCAACTCTTTGTGATAAAAAAGGAAATTTATGGTATGAAGGTTCTTCAAGAAACTTTAATCCACTTATGGCAACTGCAGCAGATGTAGTTATAGTTGAAGCTGAAAAAATTGTTGAAGTTGGAGAAATTGCACCAGAAAATGTTGTAACTCCGCATATATTTGTAGATTACATTGTGGATTTTGAATAAGGAGGAAAAGATATATGGATAAAGTTGAATTACAAAATTTTATTGCAAAAAGGGTTGCAAAAGAATTAAAAGATGGAGATGTTGTAAATCTTGGGATCGGGTTGCCTACTCTTGTAGCAAATTTTCTTCCTAAGGGAATAGATATAACTTTACAATCAGAAAATGGATTTATTGATATAGGTCCAAGCCCTGAAGCTGGAAAAGAAAATCATAATGTAGTTAATGCAGGAGGAATACCTAGTAGTATTAAAAAAGGTGGAGCTTGTTTTGATTCATCAGTTTCATTTACTATAATAAGAGGTGGACATGTTGATGCAACTGTTTTAGGAGCATTACAAGTTGATAAATATGGAAATATAGCTAACTGGGTTATTCCAGGAAAAAAAGTTCCAGGAATGGGTGGAGCTATGGATTTAGTTGTAGGAGCTAAAAAAGTTATAGTTGCTATGGAACATACAGCAAGAGGAAATCATAAAATATTAGAAAAATGTAACTTACCTTTAACTGCTTCTGCTCAAGTTAATTTAATTATTACAGAAATGTGTGTAATTGAAGTTAGACCAGAAGGATTAGTTTTAGTAGAAAGAAATCCAGAATTTACTATTGAAGATATTAAGGCTGCTACTGGTGCAGAACTTATAATTCCTGAAGTAGTAAAAGATTATCAAGTATAAATACAAATTTTATTAAAAAATCACTAGTTTTATCTAGTGATTTTTTAATGTTTAAGAAAATTATAATTTAATTTTTTGGCAAGTGAGTGTGCTCCCTTCTTAAAAATTTTTATCTATAAAAAATATTTTTTATAGTTTTTTTATTTCTTTTCTAATATAATAAATATATATTATTTTAGAAAAAATATTTTTCTAAAAAGAAAGTTAGGTGATTTTTTGGAAGTAGATTTACATATACACACAACTTTTTCAGATGGAACTTATACACCAGAAGAAGTTATAAAGACAGCAATTCAAAAAAATATGAAGGCTCTTGCAATAACTGATCACGATAATATTGATGGACTTTATGTTGGGCAAGACTTTGCTAAAAAAAATAATTTTGAATTGATAAATGGGATTGAATTTTCTTGTAATATAGAGGAAAATGAGGTTCATATCTTAGGTTATTTTTTGAATTTAGAAGATAAAATTTTTTTAGAAAGAATAGAAAATTTACTTTTGAGTAGAGATGAAAGAAATAATAAAATTATAAAAAAATTACAAGATAATGATATAATGATTGAATTGGAAGATGTCAAATTAGAAAGCAGTGGAAGAATTTTAGGTCGTCCCCATTTTGCAAGAGCTTTAATGAAAAAAGATATTGTGGAGTCTATTCCAGAAGCCTTTGATAAATATTTAGGCAGAGGAGGACTTGCCTATGTACCAAGAGTAAAATGTTCACCCGAACTTGCAGTTCAATTTTTAAAAGATAATGGGGCATTTGCTTCTTTGGCTCATCCTAAATTTATATCAAAAGATGAAAATTTCACTTTAAATTTAATAAAAAAATTAAAGGAATATGGACTTGACGGAATAGAAACAAATTATAGTTTATTTGAGAAAAATGAAATAAGTAAGTATAAAACTTGGGCAAAAAAATTTGATTTAATCACGACAGGTGGCTCAGATTTTCATGGAGAAAATAGAAAAAATATTTTTATAGGTCAGGCTGGAGTTGACTATCAAAAAATTTTAAAAATAAAAAAATACTTAAATATTATTTAGGAGGAAAAAATGATTATAGTAACTGGTTCGGCAGGAATGATAGGTAGTGCATTTGTGTGGAAACTTAATGAAATGGGAGAAAAAAATATTTTACTTGTAGATAAATTAAGAACAGAAAATAAATGGTTGAATATTAGAAAAAGAGAATATGCAGATTGGTTAGATAGAGATGATTTGAAAGAATGGCTTGCAGTTGAAGAAAATGCAAAAAAAATTGAAGCAGTAGTTCATATGGGAGCTTGTTCTGCAACAACAGAGCAAGATGGAGATTTTTTAATGGATAATAACTACGGCTACACAAAATTTTTGTGGGATTTTTGTAGTGAAAGAAAAATAAAATTTATTTATGCTTCATCGGCTGCAACTTATGGTATGGGAGAACTTGGTTATAATGATGAGGTTTCATCAGAAGAATTACAAAAATTACAACCTTTAAATAAATATGGTTATTCTAAAAAAATATTTGATGACTGGGCATTCAAACAGGAAAAAACTCCGTCTCAATGGTATGGACTAAAATTTTTCAATGTTTATGGTCCACAAGAATATCACAAAGGAAGAATGGCATCTATGGTTTTTCATTCTTTCAATCAATATAAAACTAATGGGAAGATAAAACTTTTCAAATCACATAAAGATGGCTTCAAAGATGGAGAGCAACTTAGAGATTTTGTTTATGTGAAAGATGTTGTTGATATAATGTATTATTTATTGAAGTTAAGTGATGTTGAATTTAGAAATAAAGAGGTTGGCTCTGGAATATTTAATATTGGTACTGGGAAATGCCGTTCATTCTTAGATTTATCTATGGCAACAGTAAATTCTTTGAAAAAATCTAAAAATGAAAAAGAGTTGGCAGTTGAAGATGTAATTGAGTTTATACCTATGCCAGAAGATTTAAGAGGAAAATATCAATACTTTACAGAAGCGAAGAACGAGAAGATAAGAAAAATTGGTTACACTAAAAAATTATCTACTCTTGAAGAGGGAGTTTATGATTATGTAGTGAATTATCTTGTAAAAGAGGATTCTTATTTGTAAAAATAAATATTTTACTTTTTTATGGGCAAAAAAGTAAACAAAAAGCCCTTGCGAGCCCAAAATTTCTTTAATCGTAAAAACTCTAATTCGTTAAGAAAAACTTGCAAACTCACTACGCTCAAACACGCAAGATTTTTCTAAAACTCATTACAAGTTTTTACTGAGAAATTTTAAAGGCTCTTAGAGTATTTATTTTTTTAAAAGGGGAAGTTGGGGGCGAAGCCCCCACAAAAGAGGCGACCAGTCCGTTAGGACGCAGGTCGCCCAGAGAATTTGAAATAAATTAAAAATTTTGGAGTTGATTTTGTGAAAATACTATTTGTTATAATTTTATCTCTCGTTGAGGGAATTACTGAATTTTTACCTGTCAGTAGTACGGGTCATATGATACTTGTTGAGCAATTTATTAGACGTATTGTGAATGGAGAAATTTTTTCAAGAACTTTTTTAAATAGTTTTTTAATTATTGTTCAGCTGGGAGCAATTTTAGCAGTTGTTATTTATTTTTGGAACGATGTTAGCCCTTTTGTAAAAACCAAAAAAGAATTTATAAAAAGGTTTAGACTGTGGATGAAAGTTTTAGTTGGGGTTATACCTGCTATGATTTTGGGACTTTTGTTTGATGATTATATAGATAAATATTTTATGGACAATGTTTTTATAATCGCAACGACTTTAATTTTTTATGGAATAATTTTAATTGTTTTAGAAATAAAAAATAAAAAGAGAGTTCCTAGAATAAAATCTTTTGGACAGTTAAAATATAGAGTGGCATTTATAATAGGATTTTTTCAATGTTTAGCTATGGTTCCTGGGACATCTCGTTCAGGTGCAACAATAATTGGAGCATTACTTTTAGGACTTTCTCGTACAGTAGCAACTGAATTTTCATTTTTACTTGCAATACCTACTATGCTTGGAGCAACCTTATTGAAATTATTAAAAAATGGTTTGGCTTTCTCAACAGAAGAGTGGTTGTATTTAGGCTTAGGAACTTTCTTATCTTTTGTGATTGCTTATGTGGTTATAAAATGGTTTATGGATTTTATCAGAAAAAGAAATTTTATTTCGTTTGGAATTTATAGAATAATTTTAGGAATTTTAGTATTTATATTTATGATATTTTAAAAAACGAAATCTCGTCTAAATTTAATTGACGAGATTTTTTTATGAAATTACTATTTTATTTATTTAAGTTTTTTCTAAATTCAAAAGTCTTTTTCACTTTATCAGCAAATTCTTCAAATAAATCAAAATTAAGTGATTGAGGACCATCAGATAAAGCACATTCAGGATTTTCGTGTACCTCTACCATTGCTCCGTCTGCTCCTGCCATAATTCCTGCAAGAGTAATAGGGAGAACTAAATCTCTTTTTCCAGTTCCGTGGCTTGCATCAATTATAATTGGAAGATGAGATTCTTTTTTGATTACTGCTATTGCATTTATATCAACAGTATTTCTTGTCATAGTTTCAAAAGTTCTGATTCCTCTTTCACATAAAATTACATTTGGATTTCCATGGGCAATAATATATTCTGCGGACATTAAAAATTCATTTATCGTAGCACTTAAACCTCTTTTTAATAAAATAGGTTTTTTACAAGTTCCAAGTTTTTTAAGTAAACTAAAATTTTGCATATTTCTTGCTCCAACTTGAAGAATGTCAGAATATTTTTCTACAAGATTTAAAGTTTCAACATCCATGACTTCTGTAACAACTAGCATATTATTTTTATCAGCACAATCTCTTAAATATTTTAAGCCTTCTTCTCTAAGACCTTGAAAATCATATGGAGAAGTTCTTGGTTTATATGCCCCACCTCTTAAAATAGTTGCACCGTGTTCAGAAACTTTTTTTGAAATTCTCTCAAGCATTTCTTTGTTTTCCACAGAACAAGGACCAGCCATTATAGGGAAACTATCTCCACCTATTTTTTGTCCTTTTATTTCTATAACTGTATTTTCTTTTTTAAATTCTCTACTTGAAAATTTATACGGTTTACTAATTTTTATAAAATCTGAAATATCAGAAATTTTTTCAAAATCTTTTTCTGAAAACTCTTGTGGAAGATATAAAATTCCGAATTTTAAATTATCTTCATCACTTATTGAAAAATATTTTATTTTATTTTCATCTAAGAAATCTTTTACTTTTTCTATTGAGTAATTATCTTTATTTTTTAATTGTATATACATACACTTGTTCCTTTCTAAATTTATCAAAATCTAATCTAATTTTAAAATGGGAGTTACATAAGTTATTCCCGGATTAGTTGATAATCTGTATTTTAATTTATCTTTATTTTTAGATAAAAAAGTTCTTATGTTATTTGCAATTATAGGTTTATGATCTAGTTTGTTAGCACCATAGCCATGAATAATTAAGATTTCTCTAAAATCTTTTCTTTTTAGAGCTTCGTTATATTTTTTCTTAAATAAATTTATTGCAATTTTTGAGTCTAAACTATGTAAGTCAATTTCATTGAACATCTTTTCACCTTAAAAAAATTTTATTTTAATATTATAGCATATCTTTAGTAAAAAAGTAGGAAAATTTATAAAAATTTATAAAAGGTGAGCCAAAGGTGCTTCGCCCCCTAGCCCCCTCCAAAAAAAATTTTATAAAATTTAATTATTTTTTTAAGAGGGCGTCGGGGCGATAGCCCCGACACAAAAGGCGAGCAGTCCGTCAGGACGCGTGAGCCCAAAAAGATAAAAATTTTTTAAATATAAAAAATGGAGAAAATTTTAATTTTCTCCATTTAATAAATAATATGTAGAATGTGTTTATACTTTTTTAATATATTTTTTATAAAATTCATCAACAAAAATTGCAATAGCATTATCTCCAGAAACGTTTATTGCAGTACCAAAACTATCTTGAGTTATATATAAAGCAATAAGTAGAGAACCAAGAGGTCCTTGTGCATCAATTCCTATCATAAACAAGAAAGGTAAGGCAGCCATTACTGCACCACCAGGAGCACCAGGAGCTGCAACCATTGCAATACCAAGCATACAGATAAATGGAAAGATAAGTCCAAAAGAAAAAGTCATTCCATTAAGCATCATAACTCCCATTATACAACTTGTAAGTGTAATCATACTTCCTGCAAGATGTATAGTTGCACATAGTGGAATTACAAAATCTACAATTTCTGGAGAAGTTCCATTTTTCAATCCAGATTGTATATTTATAGGTATAGTTGCAGCTGAAGATTGAGTTCCAACTGCAGTGAAATATGCAGGAATTTGATTTTTAATTAGAGTAAACGGATTTCTTTTTGAAAGTTTTCCTGCAACAGAAAACATAAAAAAGATATAAATATAATGCATAATAAATATACACAAATAAATTTTTAAGAAAACTCCTATTACAGTAAATACAACACCTGAATATGCTAATTCAGTAAAAATTCCTAAAATATGAAAAGGAAGTAGTGGAATAACCCAACCTGCTAATATATTTTTTATAATTTCTTCAAATTCATTAAAAAATTTAAAAGTAAGTTCTCCTTCATTATTTTTAGTTCTCATAACACTAATAGTAATTCCCATCATAAAAGCAAAAACTATTGCAGCAGTAACATCAAAAGCTGGCTTAAGAGGAATACTAAAATATGGTGCAACATCTTTACCTGAAAAATTTAATGGACTAGATATTGCAGAAATTATTTTTGGGTAAAAATTTATAGCAACCAAATATGAAAAAGTTCCCGCAATAATAGTTGAAATATATGCAGTTGCTGCAGTGAAACCCAAAAGTTTCCCTGCTCCTTCAGTAAGTTTTGCTATACCAGAAACAACAAAACCAACTATCATAAATGGAATAAAGAATGATAAAAAACTTCCAAAGAAAGTTGAGAAAGTTTTAAAAATTCTCACAAAGCCAAGTGGACTGTATTGTCCTATTAAAACTCCTAGAATTATTGCAATAATAAGTCTAGGAACTAAACCTAATTTAAAATTTTTCATAAAATAACCTCCTGTTTTGTTCAAATAATTTATACAAATATAACACAATAATAACACAGAAGTCAAGAGGAATATTTTTTAACTACAACAATACTAAAAAAATAGCAGAATAATATTATAAATTTCATTTTTTTAATAATAACTATTTAATTTATATATAAAATATGATAAAATTATCAGGAGAGAAAAATAAATTTTGTGAATAGGAGTGAGAAGATTGGATTTACATTATTTGGAGATATTTTATGAGGTAGCAAAAGAAAGAAGTTTTACAAAGGCTGCAGAAAGACTTTTTATAAATCAATCAGCTGTATCTATACAAGTAAAAAAATTTGAAAATATCTTAGGAACAAAACTTTTTGATAGAAGTTCAAAAAAAATAAAATTAACTTATGCTGGAGAATCACTTTATAAAATGGCAGGAGAAATTTTTGAAAAAGTAAAAAGAACAGAGAAAGAAATATCAAAAATTATAGATATGGATAAGGCAAAAATAGTTATAGGAGCTTCTCCTATAATAGCAGAGCCACTTTTGCCGAAAGCTTTAAAAAAATTCTCAGAATTACATTCAGAAATAGAATACGATTTAATAATATCTACTAAAGATAATCTTTTAAAATTATTAAAAGAGGGAGAGATAGATATTATTATTATAGATAATGAGCATATAGTTGATACAAATTTAGATATAATAAATTTGGAAAAAGGTCCTTATATGTTAATAAGTTCAAAAGAATATTCAGATGTAAAAGAGATTGCTAGAGAACCTATAATAACAAGAAAGCAAATACCAAATAATAATAAGGCAATAGAAATAGTTGAAGATAAGTATGGAATTTCTTTTAAGACAAAAATACAAGTAAGAGGAAATTTAGAAGTTATAAAAGGAATGGTAGAAGAAGGAATAGCTAATGTAATACTTCCTTATTATGCTGTCTACAAAGAAATAAATGAAAATAAATTTAAAGTTGTACATAAAATAAATGAAGTAAAAGATGGTTATCAAGCTGTTGTTACAAAAGATAAAGTGGACTCATTACAGATTAAAAAGTTTTTAACTTATTTAAAAACTTATAAATTAATAACTAAATAAGTAAAATTTAGAAAGAAGGTATAATATGAACTTAATAGATTCATACAAAATAGAATTAGAATTATTAAAAAAATTTATAGAAGAAGAAGAAGAAAGAAAAGAGACAGAGAAAGTTGCTATAAAATTAGCAGAAGTTTTTAAGAACGGTAAAAAGGCTTTAATTTGTGGAAATGGAGGAAGTAATTGTGATGCAATGCATTTTGCAGAAGAATTTACAGGAAGATTTAGAAAAGAAAGACCAGCCTTGCCCGCAATTTCACTTTCAGATTCGTCTCACATAACTTGTGTTGGAAACGATTATGGTTTTGACTATATTTTTTCAAAAGGAATAGAAGCATTTGGACAAGAGGGAGATTTATTTATAGGAATTTCTACAAGTGGGAATTCTCCTAATGTTATCAAGGCAGTTGAAGAAGCAAAGAAAAAAGGAATAACAACTGTTGGACTTTTAGGAAAAGATGGAGGGAAATTAAAAGGAGTTTGTGATTATGAATTTATAATTCACGGAAAAACATCTGATAGAGTTCAAGAAATACATATGATGATTTTACATATAATCATAGAGGGAGTGGAAAGAATTTTATTCCCAGAAAATTATATAGATTAAAATTTGAAATACTATTTAGAAAAAATATTTTTAGAGGGGAAGTGAAATTTATGAAAAAAGTTAATTTTGTAAAAATAAGTCCTGTTGAGAATATGACTATATTAGTAAAAAACGATAATGAATTTGATAGAGCAGAATATAAAAAAATTTCTCAAGATTTGATGAAATATAAAAATGTTTTTGCAGAACAAGTAGGCTTCATAGAAGAAAACAATCATCTTCAAATGATGGGGGGAGAATTTTGTGGGAATGCCTCAAGAAGTTTTGCAACATATTTGGCTTTTACAGATGATAAATTTAATAAAGAAAAAAATTATACTATAACTTGTTCTGGTTCAGAAGAAGAATTAAATGTTTGGGTAAGGCAAACAGAACAAGAAAATAAATTTTTAGCAAAAATAGAAATGCCTAAGGCAGTTTCAGTAGATAAAGAAGAATTTGTTTATAATTCTAAAAAAATTATTTTAACAAAAGTTGATTTTTCTGGAATAGTTCATTTTATTGTAGAGTCAGATTTAGAATGTCATTCAATGTATAATTTTTCAAATTTTATGGAAAAAGAAGTTGGAGAAAAATATGAAGCCTTTGGTTTAATGTTTTTTGATAAAAATAAAGTGGAACTAAACCCTTTTGTCTATGTAAAAGGTTTAGGTGGCGTTTGGGAAAAGAGTTGTGGCTCTGGGACAACGGCACTTGGCTATTATTTGAAAAAAGAATTTAATCAAACTTTTGCAAAAGTTAAACAACCTGGAGGAGAACTTGAAGTAAGTTTTGAAGGGGAAAAAGTTTTTATAGATGGTGAAGTTGAAATTTCAGCAGAAGGCGTGGCGTATATTTAAAAAAATTTAAAGAGGGCAGAATTATTTTCTGCTCTCTTTTTTTAAAACCATTTTTTTCTCTTAAAATAAACAACCATACAAGCAACTAAAATTACCATTAAAGAAAGAGCAAATAAATAACCAAATTTC
Source organism: Fusobacterium sp. (assembly GCA_018457305.1). The sequence goes on from JAGYHM010000027.1 coordinate 11,046, forward strand.
CATTTTAATTCTGGCATATATACAAAATTCATACCGTATAAACCAGATATAAAAGTAAGTGGCATAAAAACAGTAGAGATAATTGCAAGTATTTTCATAATTTCATTCATTGTATTACTAACAGTTGAGTGATACAATTGTACAAGGTCAGTAGTTCTACTATTTAAAGAATTAACAGTATCAAAAATCATAACACAATGTTCATTCAAATCATTTAAATAAATATTCATATTTTCACTTATTAAAGGTGCAGTATTTCTTGTTCGTAATTTTGAAATTAAATCTCTTATTGGAGAAATAAATTTTTTCAAAGTTATTGCATTTTTTTTCAAAGAAATAATATTAGATAAAATATTTTTTTGTGGATTAACTATAATTTGTGTCTCTAATTTATTTATATCATTTTCAACTTCATCAAGAATTAATAAATAATTATCAACTATTCTTTCTACTAATAAATAAGTTAGATAATATATGCTAGTGATATCTGAACCAATTTTACAACTTTCAATTCTTTCTCTCACTGAATCAAAAATATCAAATTCTGTTTCTTGAAAAGTTATTAAAACTTTTTCTTTAACAATAAATGAAACTTGCTCATAAGAAATTTCTTTTGTATTTTTTTCAAAGGCTAACATTTTCATTATAAGATGAATATAATTTTCTCTATTTTCAATTTTAACCCTTTGTCTAGGATTAGTTATATATTCTAATGATAAATTATCCAGATTGAAAATATAACCCAATTCTTTTATTAAACTAGTATCGTTTGTGTTATCCAAGTTAATCCAAACATTTCCATCAAAATTAAAATCAATATCTAAATCATTTTTAGATGTGAAAATATCTTTTTTGTAGAAGTTTTCGTTATAATAGATTATAGTTATAGTAGTATTTTTAGGGTTAGTATCGGTGTTTTTATTTTTTAATTTAGAATTTTTTAAATGAGTAAAATTTGACAAGATCGTATCCTCCATTGTTTTTTATTAAATTATATCATATAAAATTTTAAAGAGAAAAAATTTTTAAAATAAAAAAAAGTATGATAAAATATTGGGATAAAAAAATAAATTAAAAATTTTAAAGAGAAATTTTTATAGTTGTTATAAGGAGAAGAAATGTTTTTTGAAGAATATAATAAATGGTTAAATTCAGAAATTTTATCTGCGGAAGAAAAACAAGAATTAGAGAACATAAAAGATGATAAAAAAGAAATAGAGAATAGATTTTATACAGATTTAAGTTTTGGAACAGCTGGTATGAGAGGTATAAGAGGTGTTGGAAGAAACAGAATGAATAAATATAATATAAGAAAGGCGACACAAGGTCTTGCAAATTATATTATAGAACATACTGGGGAAAGAGGAAAACAAAAAGGAGTTGCGATTGCTTATGATTGTAGAATAGATTCACTTGAAAATGCAATTAACACTGCAATAACTTTGGCAGGGAACGGGATAAAAGTTTATTTGTTTAAAAGTTTGAGAACGACTCCAGAGCTTTCTTTTGCTGTGAGAGAATTGAAAACTCAAGCAGGAATTATGATAACTGCTTCACATAATCCAA
>JAGYHM010000028.1 GCA_018457305.1 Fusobacterium sp.
ATTGGATAAATGAAATTGGAGATAAATATTCTCAAATGAATGAAATTCCATTTTTGTTTGCAGACTTTAAGAAAAAAAATAGATATTTGAGGTCTATTCAAATTTCAAAAGAACTTGGAATGTATAGACAAGAATATTGTGGCTGTGTTTACTCAAAGGTTGAGAGAGAAAAATATGAAGAAGCAAAAAAATTAAGGGAAGGACAAAAAGAAGGAGAAGTTTAATTATGAAAAAATTATTTATGTTTTTAATTTTAGGCTTGGCTCTGCTAGGTTGTGGAAATAAAAATGAGGATTATATTAAGGCAGTAAAAACTATGAAACTTTATGAAGTAGTTGAAGTTTACGAAAGAGAAATTGTAACAATAGAAGATTTAGCAGTTTTTTATTTACATAAACTAACTGGTGAAACTTTTTCTGAAGTGAAGGCTGGGGTAAGCTATGAAATTATAGGAGAGCCTAGTAAAAATTCAAGAATAGTTCAAGCCTCAAAGTCAGGTGCAATTGTTACGATACCAGTAGTTAAAAATGAAAATAAATTTCAAGTGAAGCCTTCGGAAATTGAAGGAAGATTTGGAGATAAAAAATATAATTCTCAAGATATGACAATAGAAGTTATGAAAAGTAAAACTTTAAAAATGATTTTAGGTGGAGATGTTGGAGATATTGAAAAGATATTTAATTAAAATTTTGAGCAGTTAAGTCTGCTCTTTTTTTATAAATTAAATTTTTTCTTACCCTATGCTATAATAAAAAATAATTATTTTTTGACAAATAATAAAAAATGATTTAAAATATTTTAGAAAACAAAAATGACTATGCAGTCAAAAAATAAAAACTAAATTTCTTGAGGAGAAAAGTTATGAGAATAAATAACAAAATAATTTTATGTGCAATGATTTTGTTTGTATCTTGCTCTAAGGTAGACATAAAAAAAGAAAATAAAATTATTTTAGAGGATTTAAATAAAAAAGAACAAATAACGAGAGAATTTTTTGATAAAAATAATATGGAGGCTATGAAAGAGAATTATTTGTATCTTGATGAAGCCATAGATTATGCTTTAAAAAATAATACACAAATTAAATTAAAAGAAATTGAAGAAAAAATTGCAAAACTTGATAAAAGAATTGCCTTTGGAAATTTTTTACCAAAAATTTCTGGAGCCTATACTATAAGTGAGATGGATAGACACCTTACCACTACCATAGAAAACCCACAGACAAGTTTAGAAATAGCAGGAATAAATTTATCAAAATTTTTACCAGCTTTACCTACGACTATTTCAAATCGTATGGTGGACAAAAGTTTCAGACATTTTGCTATCACAGCCCAAATGCCAGTTTTTGTTCCAGCAACTTGGTTTTTATATTCGGCTAGGGAAAAGGGAGAAAATATTTCTAAGTATAGCAAAGACTTAACAAAAAAAATGATTAGGCTTAAGGTAATGTCTGAATTTTATTATATACTTGCCCTAATGAGTGAAAAAGATATTTTACTTGCAGAGCTTAACTATGCAAAAACTTTAAATAAAAATGCAAGGGTAGCCTTAGAAACAGGAAGTATTTTAGACTGGGAATACAAGCAATCAAAACTTTTATTAAAACAAAAAGAAAGTTCGATTAAAAATAATGAAAGAGATTTAAAAACTGCAAAAATGATGCTAATGAAAGATTTGAATTTGGATGTAAACTTTGATTTCATTCCAGTTGCCCCAGAAAATGAAATTTCAAAAGATTTAAAACTGGAAGATTTGATTTATGAGGCTTTAACTCATAGTGAACTGATAAATATAAATCACAATTTAGTTGGAATAAATAAAGATAAAATTAAGATAGCCATTTCTAGTTTTTTACCACAAATCGTAGTCAGTGGTGGACTTTTTGGGACAGGCTCGGCTATGTTTATGCCACAAAATATTTTAATGGGAACGATAGGAAGTTTTTTGTCAATATTTAATGGCTTCAAAAATGTTAATGAATATAAGAAGGCTAAGCTAGAAGATGAAAAAGCATACTTGAAAAGAGAAGAAATTGTTATGTATACAGTTATGGCTGTGGTTAATACTTATAATAATTATCAAAAAAGTTTGGAAGAAAAAGAACTGGCAGATTTTAATTATAGGGTAGCCAAAGATAAGTTTTCACAAAAAAAATTACAAAATGAGGTTGGCTATATCAACGACACAGATTATATGAATGAAATTACGGCACTTGAAAAAGCTGCAAGTTTAAAAGCCAAGGCTGACTATAAATTTAATGTTGTGGCGGAGGCTCTAAATTTACCTATAGGAAAAAATATTTCTAAAGAAAATTAAGGAGAAAAATATGGATATTTGGGAAAAGTTATATTTAAAGGCAAAAGAAAATTATCATCCAGAAGAAATAAGTCCGTTTGTATATGCTCATAATGTTGTATGTGCCTTAGAAAGTGAAAGTGGGGAAATTTTTACTGGTTTTTGTGTAGAATCTTGTTGTGGTGTTTTAGATTTATGTGCAGAGAGAGTCGCTGCATTAAATATGTTGCAGAGTGGAGAGAAAAAAATTAAAAGAATTATAACTTTTAAAGATAAAGTTTTAAGTGAAAATAAAACTATTATGCCTTGTGGGGCATGCAGAGAATTTTTAATGCAACTTGACTACGAAAATAAAAATTTAGAAATTATGCTTGATTATAAAAATAGAAAAACAATAACTTTGGCTGAGCTTACACCTAATTGGTGGGGAAACGAAAGATATAATAAATAATCTAAAATTTATTAGTAAAAGTATGATACTTTATTTTTTTTAAGGGTGAGGCGACGCCCCCGCGTCGCAATCACGAGCCAGTGCCAAAGGAACGAAGGCGAGCAAAAAATATAAACAAAAAAATAGGAGATAAAAATAAATGAATAAGAAAAATATTTTAAAATTTTTATGTATAGCCTCAACTTTATTTTTAATAAGTTGTGGTAAAGAAGAAAAAAAAGAATTTATCAGACCTGTTAAGGTGGAAGAAGTTAAAACAAACGGAAGCGAAAAATTAGTTTTAGATTTTCCGTCAAAAGTTTCATCTACAAGTGAAACAAAACTTGCTTTCAAACATGCAGGAACGATTAAAAAAATAAATTTTGAAAAGGGAGACTTTGTTAAAAAAGGAGAAGTTATTGCAGAGATGGATGAAACAGATTATAAATTAAATTTAGAAGTCTTTTCTAAAAAATTTGATTCAGCTAAGGCTATGGCAGACAATGCAAAATTACAATTTGCTCGAGCTCAAAAATTATATAAGGCTAAGGCTTTATCTCAAAAAGATTACGATGATATCGTTGCAAAAAAAACTGTGGCTATCTCTATGTTTAAAGAGGCAACGGCAGGGCTACAAAATGCAAGAAATACTTTGAATGAAACAAAACTTATTGCACCCTATGATGGCTATATAGATAAAAAATTAGTTGATGTAGGCTCAGTTATGAATGCAGGTTTTCCAGTTGTGTCTTTTATATCAAATGATATTTCTGATATAAAAATAAATGTATCTTTGAAAGATATTAAAAATTTAGAGAATGCTAAAAAAATTATTTTTAAAGTTGATAGGGCAGAAGAAAATAAAAATAAGGAGTATTTGCTAAAAATAAAAAATATTTCTCAAACTCCAGATATTACAAAACTAACTTATCCAGTTACATTAACTTTTAAAGAAGTTGGGGCAACTGCGGAGACTTCGTCTCCTGTTGCCCTTGATGGTGGGGCTTCGCCCCACGACCCCGACAAAAAAAATGAAAGTCCAAGTAAGAAAGAAGAAAAAATAAATATAGCAAGGGAGCATGCTCCCTCGTCAGATGATAAACCTAATTTTTCTGCTGGAGAAACTGGAACAGTTCAAGTTGAAATTGAAAGAAAATTAGGAACAGAAATTCTATTACCTTTGAGTGCAATCTTTGAAGAAAAAGGAGAAAATGTTTATTTGCTTAAAGATGGCAGGGCTATAAAACAACCTATAAAAATAGGTAGCCTAGCCCAAGATAATAAAATAATTGTTTTGGAGGGGTTGAAAAATGGCGATAAAGTTATAACGGCAGGTATCAGTAAAATAACGGTTGGAACAAAAGTTAGAGAATTGAAAGAAAAAAAATAATAGGAGGCTAAGGCAAAGATGAAAGTTATAGAATACTCTATAAAAAATAGAGTAGTTATTATATTTACAACGATAATTATAGTTTTAGCTGGAATATTCTCTTATGTAAAATTAGGAAAATTGGAAGACCCAGAATTTAAAGTTAAGGAAGCCTTAGTTGTTACACTCTACCCCGGGGCAAGCCCAGAAGAAGTTGAACTTGAAGTAACGGCTAAGATTGAAAAGGCTTTAAAGCAAATTCCCAATGTAGAGTTAGATTCGGTTTCAAAAGCAAGCTACTCTGAAGTAAAAATAAAATTGGACGATAGCGTTCCAAGTAAAGAACTTGAACAATATTGGGATAATGTCAGAAAAAAAATATCTGATGGAAAAGTAAACCTACCCTTGGGTAGCCTACCCTCTTTAGTTTTAGATGACTATGGCGATGTGTACGGAATGTTTTTTGCCATAACGAGTGAAGGCTTCTCAAAAGATGAATTATATAAGCAAGTCAAAGAAATTAGAAAAAAATTAGAGAACACTAGGGGAATTTCAAAAACTGTTTTATTTGGAAATTCTGATAATGTAATTGAGGTCTTGATAGATAGAGATAAGGTTGCAAGCCTAGGCTTAAATCAAAAAATGATTACTCTGGCTTTCAATGCTCAAAATATTCCTGCCTATACTAATTCTATGGTCTACGATAATAAAAATATCAGAATAGATGTAAACCAAAGTTTCAAAACGATAGAAGACATAGAAAATTTAATTATTTTTACAACACCTCCAGTTTTGGGTGTAAATAAATCTTCAACTATTTTATTAAAAGATATTGCTGAAGTTAAAAGAAAAGAAGTGAAACCGTATAGAAATAAAATGAGATATAACGGACGGGAAGCAATTGGTTTAATGCTTTCCCCAGTTGCAGGAACGAATGTTGTTGAAACGGGAGAAAAAATCTCAAAGAAAATTGACGAAATAAAAGAAAACTTACCCTACGGTATAGAAATAGAAAAAGTTTACTATCAGCCAGAACTTGTTTCAACGGCTATCTCTCAATTCATAAATAATTTAATTGCATCTGTGGCTGTGGTTATAGGAGTTTTACTTTTGAGCATGGGGCTAAGAAGTGGTTTAATTATTGGTAGTGGGCTAGTCTTATCTATCTTGGGAACTTTAATTATAATGCTTTTAGTAAAAATAGATTTACAAAGGGTATCACTTGGCTCATTTATAATTGCTATGGGTATGCTAGTTGATAATTCTATTGTTGTGGTTGACGGAGTCTTGGGTTCACTTGAAGAAAAAAAAGGAAAATATCAATCCTTGGTTGAGCCTACAAAAAAAACTGCAATCCCCCTTTTGGGTGCAACATTTATTGCATCAATAGCTTTCTTACCAATGTATTTGATGCCGACGGCAGCTGGAGAATATGTTGGCTCGGCTTTCTGGATAATTTCTATTTCCTTAGGGCTAAGTTGGATAATTTCTTTAACACAGACTACGGTTTTCTGTGATATTTATCTAAACGAAATGCCACATCACGAAGAGAGTGAAAAAAAGAAAAAGTTTTACGAAGGCTTTGCAAAATTTTTAGAGAAAATTTTAATAAATAAAAAGAAATCATCTATAATTATTATTTTGATGTTTATTTTCTCTATGATAATTTTCTCTCGTGTGCCTCTGTCTTTCTTCCCAGATTCTGATAAGAAAGGCTTCGTTATAAATATTTGGAATCCAGAGAGAACGGACATAGAATATACAAATAAAATTGCCTTAGAAGTTGAGGAGATGTTAGACACTCAAAAAGGAATTACTTCTGTTACAACAACTGTCGGAGGATCAGCTCCAAGATATTATATTGCAACGATACCAGAACTTCCAAACTCTGCCTTTGCTCAAATAATAGTTTCGGTTGAAGATTTAGATTACATAGATTTAATTTCAAAAAATGTTAGAGAGTATGCAGATGAGCATTTACTTAACACAAATGTAGAGGTTAGAAAATATATTAACGGTATCCCAAGCAAATATCCTATTCAACTTCGTATCTTAGGTCAAGATAAAGAAATTTTAAGAGAATACTCTAATGAAGTTTTGAAAATTTTAAAAAATATTGAAGGGGCAACTAATGTTCAGACAGATTGGAAAGAAAAAGTTTTAGTTCTAAAGCCAGAGATAGATAAGTTAAGAGAAAAAGAAACTTTAATTTCTCCGATGGATATCGGCACATCTTTAAACAGAGACTTAAATGGAACTAAGATTGGAACTTTCAAAGACGGAGATGAAAATATTCCAGTTTTGTTTAAAGAAAAAAGTTTGAGAGAAATAAATATAGATAGCCTAGGGCAGGTTTCAATTTGGGGCTTAGGTTTAAGTAAGGTTCCCTTTGATGAGTTAGTCAAAGATAAAAAACTTATGTGGGAAGACCCTATCATCGTTAGAAAAAATGGAGTGAGGGCTATACAAGTTCAGGCAGATGTTGAAAAAGGTTATATGGTTGAAGATGTAAGAAAAAAATTAGACGAAGAAATAAAAAATATAGAATTACCAAGAGGCTACAGATTTGAATGGAGCGGACAGTATCACGAGCAACAAAAAAATATGAAAAGTATTTTATCTTTCGTTCCACTGCAAATGATAATTATGTTTGCAACTTGTGTGCTTTTATTTGCCTCACTTAAAGATCCGATAATAATTTTTTCTGTGCTTCCACTATCTTTCATAGGTATAGCACCGGGACTGTTTATTTCAGGAAAAACCTTTGGCTTCATGGCAATAATTGGAGCAATTAGTTTGAGTGGTATGATGATAAAATCTTCTATCGTATTGCTAGATGAGATTAGGTATCAAATCAATGTTTTGCAAAAGGAAAAGTTCAGAGCAATTATTGATTCGAGCGTCAGCAGAATAAGAGCCGTTTCCCTTGCAGCAGGGACAACAATTTTCGGTATGCTACCCTTAATTTACGACCCATTATTTTCTGACATGGCGATAACAATAATTTTCGGCTTAACCGTAGCCACACTTTTAATTTTATTTGTTGTGCCACTATTATATGCAATTTTGTATAAAGTTGAAAAACCAGAGAAGAAATATTAAATTTCATAAAAATAATTTTCGGGGGCTTGGGGGAGAATCCCCCAGAATAAGTATGAGCAGGGCTTGCCCGTAGCGAGCCAAAAAAATTATATATAAAAAAATTGAGGTTGTTTTTAAATTTTTAACAGCCTCTTTTTTTATGAAGAAAAATATAAATATAATTTTTTTGATATGTATGATATAATAGCGTGTTATTAAGAAAAATTGGAGAATAATTAATGGACGGAATAATAGTTGTTAATAAGCCTAAGGGGATTACATCTTTTGATGTGATACGAAGGCTTAGGAAAATTTTAAAAATAAAAAAAATTGGTCATACTGGCACACTTGACCCACTTGCAACAGGTCTTATGTTAATTTGTGTGGGAAAGGCAACGAAACTTGCATCTGATTTAGAAGCAGAAAAAAAAGTTTATGAAGCTGGCTTTGACTTTGGTTATGCAACAGATACTTATGATAGTGAAGGACAAGTTACAGAAAAAAATAATAAAGAAGTTTCACGTGAGGAAATAGAAAATAATATTCCCAAATTTTTAGGAGATATAAAGCAAGTTCCTCCAATGTATTCTGCATTAAAAATAAACGGACAGAAACTTTATGATTTAGCAAGGCAGGGTATTACAGTTGAAAGAAAAGAAAGAGATGTAAATATAGAATATATTAAACTTTTGGATTACGAAGATAACAAAGGAAAATTTTTAACAAAAGTTTCAAAGGGAACTTATATAAGAAGTTTGATTTATGATTTAGGGCAAGCCTTAGATACTTATGTAACTATGACTTCTCTTGTGAGATGTGAAGTTGGAACTTATAATTTAGCTATGGCTTATACTTTAGAAAAAATTGAAGATTTAGTTAATAAGAATGATTTTTCTTTTTTGAAATCAGTTGAAGATACATTTGATTTTGAAAAGTTTTCTTTAACCGATGATAAACAAGAAACTTTGTTTAAAAATGGAAATACAGTTAAAATTATAAATAAAAAAATTTTAGATGGAAAATATAGAATTTATTTTAAAAATAAATTTTTGGGCTTAGCAGAAATAAAAAATAATTTAATTAAAGGGTATAAGTATTTCTAGGCGACCTGCGTCCTAACGGACTGCTCGCCTCTCTGCGAGGCTTAGGGCTATAGCCCCGACCAAAAGGGCGAGCAGGGCTTTAGCCCGTGGCGAGCCAAAAATAATAAATAATAAAAATTTTAAATAGAAAAAGGAAGTAAAAAATGAAAATTAAAAATATTGCAATTATTGCACACGTTGACCACGGTAAAACAACATTAGTAGATTGTCTTTTAAGACAAGGGGGAGTTTTTAAAACTCACGAATTAGAAAAAGTTGAAGAAAGAGTTATGGACTCAGATGACATTGAAAGAGAAAGAGGGATTACAATTTTTTCAAAAAATGCCTCTGTTAAATATAAAGATTATAAAATAAATATAGTTGACACTCCCGGCCATGCAGATTTTGGTGGAGAGGTACAAAGAATTATGAAGATGGTTGATTCAGTTCTTTTACTTGTTGACGCCTTTGAAGGACCTATGCCACAAACTAAATATGTTTTGAAAAAAGCCTTAGAGCAAGGACATAGACCTATCGTAGTTGTAAATAAAGTTGATAAACCAAATGCTAGACCAGAAGATGTTTTATATATGGTTTATGAATTATTTATTGAGCTTAATGCAAACGATTATCAATTAGAATTTCCTGTGATTTATGCTTCAGGAAAAAGTGGTTTTGCAAAAAAAGAATTAGCTGATGAAAAAACTAATATGGAAGATTTATTTGAATGTATTTTAGAACATGTTGGGGATCCAGAGGGAGATATAAACAAACCAACTCAATTTTTAATTACAAATATTGCTTATGATAATTATGTTGGAAAATTGGCAGTCGGAAGAATACATAATGGAAGATTAAAAAGAAATCAAGAAGTTATGTTAATCAAAAGAGATGGAAAACAAGTTAAGGGAAAAGTTTCTGTAATTTATGGACACGAGGGTTTAAAAAGAACGGAAATAGAAGAAGCACAAGTTGGAGATATAGTTTGTGTGGCTGGAATTTCTGATATTGATATTGGAGAAACATTAGCAGATGTAAATGAGCCAATGGCATTACCTCTTATTGATATTGATGAACCAACTCTTGCTATGACATTTATGGTAAATGATTCTCCATTCGTAGGTAAAGATGGAAAATTTGTTACATCAAGACATATCTGGGATAGATTACAAAAAGAAATTCAAACAAATGTTAGTATGAGAGTTGAGGCAACTGATAGCCCTGATGCTTTTGTTGTAAAAGGTAGAGGAGAACTTCAACTTTCAATTCTTTTAGAAAATATGAGAAGAGAAGGTTTTGAAATACAAGTTTCTAAACCAAGAGTTCTGTTTAAAGAAGATGAAAATGGGAAAAAATTAGAGCCAATTGAAATGGCATTGATAGATGTTGATGATAGTTATACTGGTGTTGTTATTGAAAAAATGGGTATAAGAAAAGCAGAAATGGTTGGAATGAATCCAGGGCAAGATGGTTATACAAGACTTGAATTTAAAGTTCCAGCAAGGGGGCTTATTGGATTTAGAAATGAATTTTTAACTGACACTAAAGGGACAGGAATTTTAAATCATTCATTCTTTGATTACGAAGAGTATAAAGGAGAAATTCCTACAAGAAACAGAGGGGTATTGATTGCAACTGAACCAGGAGTTACTGTACCTTACGCTTTAAATAATTTACAAGATAGGGGAACATTATTTTTAGATCCGGGAATCCCTGTTTATGAGGGAATGATAGTTGGAGAACACAACAGAGAAAATGATTTAGTTGTAAATGTTTGTAAAACTAAAAAATTAACTAATATGAGAGCAGCAGGAAGTGATGATGCAGTTAAATTAGCTACACCTAGAAAATTTACTTTAGAACAAGCACTTGATTATATTGCAGAAGATGAACTTGTAGAGGTTACTCCACTTAATATAAGACTTAGAAAAAAAGTTTTAACAGAAGGTGGAAGAAGAAAGAATTGGAACAGCAAGTAATTTTATAAAATAATTATAAAAATTTTAAGAATAAAAGCCCTTTAAAATTTCTGAATAAAAACTTGTAATGAGTTCTAGGAAAATCTTGCATGTTTGAACGAAGTGAGTTTGCAAGTTTTCCTTAACGAATTAGAGTTTTTATGGTTAAAGAAATTTTGGGGCTTAAAAGGCTTTTTGTTACTTTTTTGCCTGTAAAAAAGTAAAGATAGATAAAAAATAATTTGGAGAAAGTAAAATGAAAAAAACTTTTCAGAATTTAGCCAACACAACAAAAAGAATAAAAAATGAGCCTTTTTCTTTGATTTATGTTTTTTGGTTAAATCTTTTAACTTTTTCTGGTGGCTTTTTAAATACACTAGGAATAATTGTATTTGGAGATTCTATTTCTCATTTCTCTGGAAATATTTCAAGAATTGCAATAGAGCTTGAAAATTTTAATTTTCTTCATGCAAAAATAATTTTTTATTTATTGCTATCTTATTTTATAGGAAATATTTTTTCTGGAATGATAGTAAAGTCACGAGAATTTTCTTTTAGAAACAGATATGGAATTATTTTAATGCTAATAGGAGCAACAATAATTTTTTTAGGAATGTTTTATCCAGAGAAAATTTTTAAATATTCTTTGCCATTCTTGTTAGGAATACAAAATGGACTATTTATTTCTTATAAAGGAATAGTAGTTAGAACTACACATATTACTGGAAATTTAACAGATGCGGGAGTTTATTTAGGAAGAGCTTTAAGAGGAGAAAGACAAGATAGTTGGAAAATTCTATTTTATTTTTTAAATATTTTTGTTTTCTTTTTAGGTTGCTTCCTAGGAATAAAAATTTTTAATCAAATTGGAATGAATGCTTTTAATTTTATAGCAACTATTTACATAATAGTTGGTTTAGTATATTTTATTTTAAAAAAATATAAAACAAAAAGTTAAGAACAAAATTTATTTCTTTGGCTCGCTACGAGTAAAGCTCTTCTCGCTTTTTGGTTGGTGCTATCTCCCGCCCAGCACCCGAATATAAAAACTAATATTCCCCACAAGAGAAGCGACCAGTCCGAAGGACTCAGGTCACTTTTTTATTTTAGCTTGACAAATATAAAGAAATAAGATATTATTTAATTGTAGAAAACAGAATATTAGACTAGTGAAGAGTGGGTCGTTGAAAAAAATAGAGAAATCTATTATTTTTTGATGGCTTTTTTTATTTGTAAATTTATTAGTTTATAAAGAATTTTTCGTAGAAATTCAAAAATTAAGGAGGATATTTATATGATTGATGTTGCTATTATTGGTAGTGGAATAATGGGAGCTGCTGTGGCAAGAGAACTATCAAGATATGATTTGAATATTTTGATTTTGGACAAAGAAAACGATGTCTCTTGTGGAACAACAAAGGCGAACTCTGCTATTGTGCATGCTGGTTATGATGCCAAAGAAGGAAGCTTAATGGCAAAGTATAATGTTGCTGGAAATGCTATGTATGAAGAAGTGTGTAAAGAAGTTGATGCTCCTTTTAGAAGAGTTGGTTCTTATGTGTTAGCTTTTTCTGAAAAAGAAAGAGAACATTTAAAAAAATTATACGATAGAGGAATAAATAATGGTGTTCCTCAAATGGAAATCATTGAAAAAGATGAAATTTTAAGAAGAGAACCTCATATCAGTACAGAAGTCGTTGCAGCACTTTATGCAGGAACTGCTGGAATAACTGGGCCGTGGGAATTTGCAATTAAGTTAGTAGAAAATGCAATGTTAAATGGTGCAGAATTAAAATTAAATGCAGAAGTTATAGATATAAAAAAAGAAGATAAAATATTTAAAATATTTTTGAAAAATGGAGAAATCATTGAAGCAAAAAATATTATAAATGCTTCTGGAGTTTATGCAGATAAAATAAATGATATGGTTTCAGCAAAAAAATATAAAATTACTCCAAGAATAGGAGAATATTATTTATTAGATAAAGTTCAAGGTGAACTTACAGATTCAGTAATTTTCCAATGTCCAACTGAAATGGGAAAAGGAATTTTAGTTGCTAAGACTGCTCACGGAAATATTATAGCAGGGCCTACTGCTCTTGATGTTGAAGATAGAGATTACGTAGGAAACACAGAAGAAGGTTTGGAAACTATAAGAAAATTTGCAGTTAAAAGTATAAAAGAAATAAACTTTAGAGACAACATTAGAAACTTTTCTGGACTTAGAGCAGAAGCGGATACAGAAGATTTTATTTTAGGAGAAAG
>JAGYHM010000029.1 GCA_018457305.1 Fusobacterium sp.
AATATATACTCTCTCGAATTTTCTGAAATTATATTTGCACTTTCTGTATCTCCAAAATAATAAAGTGCTTTTCTTTTAATTATTCTAAAATACTCTATAAGCCCTAAACTTTGATTTTTTTTACCTACACTTTCTGTTGAAATATATTTAGGTGATTTCCCTAGTTTTCCTTCAATTACAATTTTTTTACCATATCTATTAATAAATACTGTCTGATCTTCTTCCTCTGTTTCTATAATATATACCTTATTTTTTAAAGAATACTTTATTTTTTGATAAATATAATCGTCTCTTTCTTCATCAAAATATAAAATTTCTTTCTTATGATTATTTGTATCTTCCATCACTACAACATTTTTAATGGGATCTAACACTTTACTTTTTCTTCTTTTTTTCCCTTTTTCATCAAATAAGTTTATTTTCCCTTTTTTTTCAAATAAATAATTATTGTTAATTTGCATTTTAAATTTATCTGCCTCAAGTTTTTTTTCTCCTTTATTCCACAAACTAACTTTATTATCTTTTTCTAAAATTATTGTATCTGCATCTTTAGAGATAAATATAATTTTTCCTCTCCCAATTTTTTCTAGGTTAATTTCTTTTAATTCTCTTCTTTCAACCTTATAAAGCTTTCTTTCTTCTTCATTATATGTAACTATGTATTCTAAAGTTTGCCATCTTTTTTTTAACTCTATATTAGGATAAATAAATTCCATAATTTCTCTATCCCCTTTTAAATCTATATCAGAATAAAAATATTCAATTTTATCTACTTCTTTTTCTAGATACATCTCACTTTTATTTTTTAATTTTATTATATTCCATTTATTTTTTATTTTTTTCATAAAAATATCCATACCCTCTATACAGATATTTTCTTCTCTTTTTAAATTAATCGTAGAAGCAAAAGATAAATTATCTTTACTAGGTAATTTTTTTAAATTATATAAATATATTTTTCCTTTCTTTTTTAAAAATCCCTTTCTATAAAGATAATATTCATCATCTATTAATCCTTCTTTAAATTTATAACTTAAAGCTACTCTATTAGAATCTATTTCAACTTGATCATTCACTGGATATACTTCAAAAACCTTATAATTCTCATCGTATTCATCAATTGAGAACATTTTTTTCAAGACTTTTTCTAAATACATTATTCCTCCTTCTAAAAATCCGAAACACCTTTTTCTTTTTTGCGAATAAATTCTTTATAGATTATTATACAAACAATGAATAATAAATTCATTATTTTTTTTTAAAAAAGGAGGTACTTTATGACAGCACAAATAAAAATAGCCATTAAGCTCTGTTTAGAAAATGAAGATTATAAGACTACAAAAGTTTTAGTCTCTAAAATTTATAAGGAAAGTGAGGTGGAAAAGTTCCTAAGAATACATAAAGAATATATTATTGTCGGAGGTGGTGTAATTAAAAAAGAAAATTTTAATGAAAATTTAATTAAAGAAAATTATGAAAATTTAAAAGATAATCTCATCGTAGTTTCCAACGAAGATGAATGGAATGAATTTAAAACTTCAATTAATGATCTGACTGCAGAAAAAGAAGAAGAGCAATTAGAAGTAAATTCTAATTTAAAAGAAATTATTAAAAAATATGTTAAAGATGAGGAACAACAAAAAATAACTTTTAACTGTGTAAAAAATTCAATAGGTAAAACAAAAAAAGAAATCCTAAATAATATGGATATTGTATATATTAGTGCTGGAGAACATAAAGGGCATATGGAAGAAATCTTTATGGCTGAACCTAATATTGCCATAACTAAAAATTTGTATGTAGTCAAAGATAGAATGTTACAATTAGAGAGTTTAAAAAAATAAATGGAGGTATCAAAAATGACAAATATAAATAATATAAAAATCAATGAAATTAAAAAATTTTTCCAGGATTGTGAAAGAAATGGGATCGATTGTTCTATTTTTTCCCAACAAAAATCTAAAGAGCCTTTTTACAATATCCCTTTTCCAAGAGATATTGAAGTGAAACAAAACCTTACAAGAGAAGATTTAAAATCTCTAAAATTTAATGAAGATATTTTAGAAATATCAAGAAACATAGAATTTTATAACATAAGAAAAAATCCTATGGGAATAAGTGGTGATGTTAATGTTGGTTCTAATAAAATTCAATTACTTATTCCATTCTCTAAAAAAGATAGAAATATATTTCTAAAAAAGTATGAAAGTAAAGAGACTATTCTTTGTAATGTAAATATTACTTATAATCTTCACACAGAAGAGTTTTATGTAACTTCTATGAAGATATATTCTCATGAAAAGGCTTTTGAAGAGTGGAAGAATATCATGATGAATAAAACTCTCAAAGAAAGAGTTGAAAAATTATTAGAAATTCTTGGGTTAAACCCCGATACTCTTTTATATCATGAAAAGGTTATTCAAGTAACAAGGCTCATCCCTTTAGTTGTAAAGAAGTTCCTTTACCTTGAGATATCGAAAAAGGAATTAGGGAAAACATATTCTTATAGTTCTTTAGGCTTCAATCCAAATACATTGTTATTAACAAGAGCTAATATGTTTATTGATGGAAGAAGTGGAAAAAATGGTGATTTTTTTGCAGAAAATACAGCTTTTATAATAGATGAGATAAATAAAGTAAATGACCCTGATGTAATAACTTCTTTACAAGTCTATATGAATGGTAAAAAAGATGTGGGAGAAATTATAATAAATGGAAAGGAAAAAAAGAAAACAGATATCTCAACTATAATCTTAGGAAATGCTAAAGATAAATTTGATTTTACTAATTTATTTGTAAATAAAATTAACTTATTTTCAAATACAGTTATCATGAATAGTTCCGATGGGGAAGCATTTATATCTAGAATAAATGCTTTAGCAAATTCTTGGGGATGTCGTCCATTTTCAAAAAATTTTATTAAGAAAGGTATCAGTAACTTTTATGAATTAACTTTGTTAAAAGAAGTTATTTCAGAACTAAGAAGTAAAAAAATAGAAATTCCTGAAAAAGTTTCTTCTTTCTTAGATAGAAATTTCAAAATAAGGGGTACTGTATCGGTTGAAAAGAACTTAGAGGGATGGATAAAATTATTATATCCTGAATATATAGATAAAATTAATAGTATTCCAGAAATAGAGTTTCAATTTATGCTTGAAAGAAGTATGGAAGCTAGATTGACTATAGAAAATCAATTACATATAATTAACCCTAATGATAATGAAAAGTTGAATATCCCTCTAAATCCATTATTAAAAAATTTAATAGTGGCTATGCCAGGAAGTATTATGTATACACCTCATAGAATTTTTATAAATCATGAGAATGCTTTAGTAGAGAAAATTCCTTTAGATGCAATTGGAATAGAAATGAATGAAAAAGAATTTTCATTCTTAAATAAACATCAACAAGAGTGTTTATACCAACAGTATTTATACCAACAAAAGTGTTTATATGAACAGTATTTAAATCAACAACAGTATTTATACCAACAGTATTTATACCAACAGTATTGCTTCCAACAAGAGTATTTATACCAACAGTATTTAAATCAACAAAGATTGGTGGTTAATTCTTTTGATGGGGTAAACTTGAAGCATACTATCTTTAATAATGATATTTGTTGGTCTAGCTTTAGAAATGATTATAATTACTTGTGTGGAGAAAATGAATACCCACAAATTGTTGATTAAAATTAAGAAAATATTAACTACATATACTAAAATAGAAAATAAATTAAAGGAGGTATAAAAATGCAAAAGTCAACTAATAGAGTTTCAATTACAGAAGCTTCAGAGATTTTAGATTTACCTAAACAAACATTAAGAGTATTTTTACAAAATGGTTTATTTAAAGAGTTTGGTTTAGCAACTAAATTAAAGAAGTCAAGTCAGTGGACTTATTACATTTCGAGACCTAGACTTGAAAAATATATACTAAAAAATAAAATAGAACCTATAAAGACTGCAATCTAAATAGATTCTATAAATAGTATTATATCTAAAAAAGTCCAAAGATATATACCACACTGACAACTGTAGTATATCACTTCTTTGGACTTTTTAAAAATAAAAAAATAAAGGAGATGAAATTTTAATGAAAAGACCAAATGGGAATGGAAGTATTACAAAACTTCAGGGAAAAAGAAGAAAACCTTATATAGTAAGAATAACACAAGGTTGGGATAAAGATGGTAAACAAATAAAAAAAGTAATCGGATATTTTAAAACTATGAAAGAAGCAAATCAAATTTTATCAGATTATTTAATAAATCCTTTTGACTTAGATATACAAGATTTAACTTTTGAAGAAATTTATATTAAGTGGAGTTCTAGCAAATATTTAAAAGTTGGAGATTCGGCAGTAACAGGATATAAAGCTGCATTTTCAGCATTTAAAAAATTACATAATATAAAATTCCGAACTTTAAAGACAAAAGATTTACAAAAAGCTATGGATGAATCTAACAAGGGATACTCAACTAAAAGAAAAATGAAATATTTAGTAGGTCAATTATATGCTTATGCTTTACAAAACGATATAGTTAATAAAGACTATAGTTCTTATATTGAATTAGGAGAGCATATTAAAAAGATTAAAAGAGTACCATTTACAGCAAATGAAATCAAAATACTTTGGGAGCATGTTTATGATGGAAATACTGAAAGTAATTTAATAGATACAGTTCTTATAATGATATATACGGGCTTTAGAATACAAGAGTTATTAGAATTAAAGACCACTAATATTGATTTAGAAAATGGAACTATCCAAGGCGGAGTAAAAACAGAAGCAGGTAAAAATAGATTAATTCCTATACATCATAAAATTATTCCTTTATTTAGGAGAAGATTTAATAAGACAGCTGAATACTTCCTTATAAACTCTAAAGGAAAACAGATGAAATATAGCAATTATTATCGTGAAAAATTTGAACCACTAATGGAAAAATTAGGGATGAAACACTATCCACATGATTGTAGACATACATTCGCAACATTGATGAATAATGCTAATGCAAATAAAACAGCTATAACTAAATTAATAGGGCATAAAAATTACTCTACTGTTGAAAAAATTTATACTCATGAAGATATAGAAAATTTAAGAAGAAATATAGAACTAATTGAAATATAAAATTATAAATATCCTCTAAATTTTAATAAAGTTTAGAGGCTTATTTTTATTTATAAATCAATAGCTTTTTAAAAGATGTGTTCGTAAATAAAATGGTTCTATATTTGTTACCTACCTGTTACCTACTTGTTACCTACCGTCATCTTTTTTTAGAATTTTAGAAAAACTTAAAGCATAAAAAAATCCCACAAACATAAAAGTTTGTGAGATATAATTTTTGATATAAATTATCTTTTCGAGAATTGTGGGCTTCTTCTTGCCTTTCTTTTCCCGTATTTTTTTCTTTCAACCATTCTTGAATCTCTAGTTAAGAAGCCAGCTTCTCTTAAAGCTCCTTTTAAAGTTTCATCAGCTACTAATAAAGCTCTTGAAATTCCATGTCTGATAGCTCCAGCTTGTCCAGCATTTCCTCCACCAACTACATTTACCTTAACAGCAAATTTATTTAAAGTTTCAGTTAATGCTAATGGTTGTTCAACTATTTTAGCAAGAATTTCTCTTCCACCAAAATAATCTTTCATATCTTTTCCGTTTATTTCAACTCCTTGTCCACCAGGAATTAATCTTACCCTAGCTACTGAAGTTTTTCTTCTTCCTGTTCCTAAATATTGATTTTTTTCTGCCACTGTATATTACCCCCCTCTTATAATTCTACCTTTTTTGGTTTTTGAGCCGCATGAGTATGTTCTGCCCCTACGAATACTCTTAATCTAGTTAATTGTTGTCTTCCTAGTTTATTTTTTGGAAGCATTCTTCTAACAGCAAGCATTAAAAGTTCTTCTGGTTTTTTTTCTAAGATTTCTTCTAATCTTCTAGATCTTATTCCTCCAGGGAATCCTGAGTGATTGTAATAAATTTTGTCAGTCATCTTTTTACCTGTTACAGCTAATTTTTCTACATTAGTTACAACAACAAAATCTCCGCCATCTATATGTGGAGTAAATGTTATTTTTTCTTTACCCATTAGTTTTTTAGCAATTTCAACTGCTAATCTTCCTAAAATTTGTCCTTCTGCGTCGTAATGATGCCATTCTCTAACAACATCTTCTTTTCTTTGCATAAAAGTATATTTTTTCACTTTTAAATCCTCCTAAAATTTGGTTATATATTTTATATAACGCGGTCCTTTGTGGGAAAGGTTAAATTACCTTACGATTATATTATATTTTCTTTTATTTGTCAATCATCTTTATTTTTTATTTTTTTATAAATTTATTTAACATTTATTTATACTTTTTATAAAAAAGACAATTTTTTAATAAGCAAAGTGGCGACTGCGTTTCACTGTCGCCCACTCTCGTGGGGGCTTAGCCCCCTACACCCCCAAACAAAAAAATCAAATTATAATTTCCTTAAATTTAAAAAAAGAAGTCCTAAAACTTCTTTAATTTTTTATAATGGTGCCTAGGATTGGATTTGAACCAACGACCGTTCGGGTATGAACCGAGTGCTCTAGCCAACTGAGCTACCTAGGCAAGACCTAATTATGATACTATATTTATTTTATTTTGTCAATAATTATATTTTTCAATTTTTATATAATTTTTAATAACTATATTTTTAAAAATTTTACTTTGTTTTTTCTGCAACTCTTTTAGCAATATTTTCAAAAATTTCTGTTGAATAAAAATTTTCTCCACTACTCATTTTTGAAATTGCTTTCATCATTGGAAGTTCCCCTAATAACTCAACATCTATCTCTTTTAAAAATTTTTCTGTTTCCTTTTCATCAGACATATAAATTTTATTATCACAGCAATCACAAGTAATATAACTCATATTTTCTATTAAACCTAAAATTTCAACATTCATTTTTCTTGCCATTTTAACTGCTTTTATAACTATCATAGAAATCATATCTTGTGGAACTGAAACCATAACTAATCCTTTTAGATTAAATTCTTTCATCACTGTTAGGGGAACATCACCAGTTCCCGGTGGCATATCTATAAGTAAATAGTCTAAATCACCCCATACAGTTTCATTCCAAAACTGCATAACAGCTTGAGCTATGACTGGTCCACGCCAAACAACTGGCTCGTATTCATCTTCTGTAACAAGATTTAAAGAAATTACTTTTATTCCTTCTTTACTTGTTACTGGAACCATAAATTTATCTTCAATAGTTATTCTTTCTTCACTTACATTCATCAGTCTTGGTATACTTGGACCTGTTATATCTGCATCCATTATTCCAACTGAGTATCCTAATTTTTTTAATTCTTTTGCCAAAAGAGTTGTCACAGTTGATTTCCCAACTCCACCTTTTCCACTCATTATTGCAATAACATTTTTTATATTTCTTTTTGGAATTTTTTTATTTGTTTCTTTTGCTTGTGTTGAACAAGTTCCACAACTTCCCATATCTTTCCTCCTAATAATTTCTTAAATATTTTTTTATAAATTATTAAATTAAAATTTTATATTTTTCTTTTGTAGTATATAGTATATTATTTTAGTAAAGTTTTTACAAGTTTTTTTGCAATTTAAAATAATATAAATTATAATATGAGAATAAAAAAATAGGTTTAATTTATATTTTAAATTTGTGTTAGGAGTTTTTATGAAAAAAAATGTAAAAAAAATTTTATATATTATTGTTGGAAGTTTGGCAGTTATTTTAGGTACAATAGGAATATTTTTACCTCTTTTACCAACTGTTCCCTTTTTGCTATTAGCTTTATTTTGTTTTAACCGTTCATCAGATAGATTTTATAATTTTGTTATGAACAATAAATATTTTGGAAAAGCATTGAGAGATTACGAAAAAGATAAATCTATTCCTAAAAGTGCTAAAATTAAAGCAATTATTCTATTGAGTTGTAGTATGAGCTTTTCAATTTACAAAATTCAAAGTTTGCATATGAGAATATTTTTAGTTGTCGTTTGGATTGCAGTTACAATTCATTTACTAATGTTAAAAACAAAAAAATAATTATTATTAAAAAGGAGTAAAAATTTAAAATGAAAATAACAATAGCAAAAGAAGATAAAACTATGAACTATATAGTAAAATTAAAAGATATTTTTATGGAAAATGAATTTAAAAAAATTTTAAAAAATTATGATATTTCTTACAAAAAAACTGAATATTTTAAAAATTTCTTTTCGTATAAATTATTAAATATCAATAGTAAAATAATTACTTTGCTACAAACAAAGGCATCTCACTATATAGAATATATTCGTCCAATTTCTTTTTATTCATTGCCAATTAGAATTGATAAGGAAAATGGCTATATAGAACCTATATACCCAGAAAAAAATAAAAATTATGTGACTTTAGGTGTCCTTGATAATGGAATTTCTCAAATAAAACAATTAAAACCTTGGATTAGAAAAGTTCATACAAGATTTTTAAAAGAAAATACAAGTTGCACTCACGGAACTTTTGTTTCAGGGATTGCTCTTTATGGAGACAATTTAGAAAATCGTGAAATAGTTATAAATGAAGGTTTTAACTTACTTGATTCAACTGTATTACCTAATGGGAAAATTGAAGAAGACGATTTAATTAAAAACATCGCTTTGGCTATTGAAGAAAATTATAAAAAAGTTAAAATTTGGAATTTATCTTTAAGTGTCAAACTAGAAATTGATGATGAAAAAATGTCTGACTTCGGAGTAGTTTTGGATTATCTTCAAAAAAAATACGGTGTTTTAATTTGCAAATCTGGTGGTAATGGTGGAAGTTTTATGAAAGACTTGCCAAAGAAAAAATTATATCATGGCTCTGATTCTCTTATGGCTCTCGTTGTTTCATCTATAAATAATCAAAATGTTTCTTCTAATTTTAGCAGACTTGGTTTAGGTGTAAGAAATACTATCAAGCCTGATATTACAAATTATGGTGGAGAATTATTTAAAGAGGCAGAGAGTATTATGGGAATGAATGGAGTAAAATCTTTTTCTGTTGATGGGAATGTTTGTTCTTCCGCTGGAACGAGTTTTGCAACTGCTAGAATGTCTGGACTTGCCACTATAATTTATCAAAATATCTGCAAAGATTTTAAAAACTTTTCAGATTTTAATCCAACTTTAATAAAAAGTTTAATTATTCATTCAGCAAAAAATATAAATAAAGATTTAACAGTTGAAGAAATTGGTTTTGGTCTGCCTTCAACTTCAAAAGAAATTTTATCTTATCTCTCTAATGAAAATATAAAAATTATAAGTGGAGAGATGAAAGAAAATTTTATAGTTGATTTAGATGGCTCTTTCTTTGATTATAAAAAAAATATAAAAATAAAATGTAGTCTTGTTTATGAAACAGATTTTGATTATTTTCAAAAGGGAAAATATATTTTATCTGATATAAAAATAAAAGATTTCTCTGAAGATGGGGAGAATTTAGTTAGAAAATTTGTAGGAAATTTAGATAGAAGAAAAAATATTGAACTTTATTCTAATAATGATATAAATAAAAAATTTACTTTAATTATTGAAAAAAAATAAGGGGATGAATATCTTGGCTCAAATTGAGTTTAAAAATAACAAAGAAAAAATTGGTGCTATTTCTACATTTATTGGTGGAGTGTTATGGGGGATTAACGGAACACTTGGAGGCTACTTATTTACTCATAAAAATATCACGGCTAACTGGCTCGTTCCACATAGATTATTTACTGCTGGACTTTTTATGCTAATTTATCTTTACTTTAAAGATAAAAATAAATTATTTGAAATTTGGAAAAATAAAAAAGATGCTATTAAGCTAATTCTTTTTGGACTTATTGGTACTCTTGGTATTCAATATTCGTATTTTATAACTATACAGTATTCTAACCCAAGTATTGCAACTATTTTACAATATTTTGGTCCAACTTTAATTTTAGTTTATATTTGTCTCAAAGAAAAAAGAAGTCCAAAAATTTATGAAATAATTGCTTTAATTCTTTCAAGTACAGGAATTTTTCTTCTTGCTACACACGGAAACTTAAATGAATTATTTATTCCACCTAAGGCTTTATTTTGGGGATTACTTTCTGCAATCATCGTTGTTATTTATACACTTCAACCAGTTGAACTTATTAAAAAATATACCACTGTCCCAGTTTTAGGTTGGGGAATGATTATTGGTGGAATTTGTTTGACTTTTTTTGTTAAGCCTTGGAATGAAAGTGGAAGTTTTGATTTAACAACTTTAATTGTATTTCTTTGTATAGTAATATTTGGAACAATTACATCTTTTGCTCTCTATTGCTATGGAGTTTCAATTATTGGTGGAGTGAGGGGAAGTATGATAGCTTGTATCGAGCCTGTGTCTGCAACTTTCTTCTCTACAATTTTTTTGAAAACAGATTTTACATTTTTAGATTTGATTGGATTTATATTTGTCTTATCAACAGTATTTATAGTTGCATATTTTGGAAAAGAAAAATAAAAAAAAGGGCGACCTGCGTCCTTCGGACTGCTCGCCTCTTATATGGGGGCTTCGCCCCCAAACCCCAAAAACAAAAAAATATGAATTTTTAAGGCGAAGCCTTAAAGTGTATGACGGCACCCCGTCCTATTAGCGAGCAGCAAAGCGGGCGAGCCAAGAAATAAAAATTATAATAAGTTAAAAATTTGAGGTGAACAACATTGGCAGTAGTACAAGTTAATAATTTATATATGGGATTTTCTGGAGAATGTTTATTTAAAGATATAAATTTCTCCATAGACGAAAAAGATAAAATTGGAATAATTGGAGCAAATGGAATAGGAAAATCAACTTTGATAAAATTGATTTTAGGATTAGAAACTTCGGAGGTTAATCCTGCAACAAATGAAAGAGGAACTATTTCAAAAAAAACTAATTTAAAAATTGGTTATCTTGCTCAAAATACAAAATTAAATAAAAATAATACTGTCTTTAATGAACTTATGACAGTTTTTAATCAAGTTTTGGAAGACTATAAAAAAATCCAAGAATTGACTTCTATGCTTTCACTTGAACTTGGAGATTTTGAAAAAGTTATGGAAGAGCTTGGAGAAATTACAGAAAGATACGAAAGGAATGAGGGCTATTCTATTGAGTATAAAGTCAAACAAATTTTAAATGGCTTAAATATTTCTGAAAATTTATGGAATTTGGAAATTGAAAAATTATCTGGTGGACAGGCTTCAAGAGTTGCTCTTGCTAAAACTCTTTTAGAAGAACCAGATTTGTTGATACTAGATGAACCGACTAACCATTTGGATTTAACTTCTATTGAATGGCTTGAAAAAATTTTAAAAGATTATTCAAAGGCTTTAATTGTAATTTCTCACGATGTTTATTTTTTAGATAATATTACAAATAGAATTTTTGAAATAGAGAGAAGAAAATTAAAAGATTACAAAGGTAATTACACAGATTTTTTAATTCAAAAAGAGGCTTTTCTTTCTGGAGAAGTTAAAGCTTACGAAAAAGAACAAGAAAAAATAAAAAAAATGGAAGAATTTATAAGAAGATATAAGGCAGGAGTGAAATCAAAACAAGCCAGAGGTAGAGAGAAAATTTTAAATAGAATGGAGAAAATGGAAAATCCTGTTGTTACTACCAAAAAAATAAAATTAGAATTTGATATTAAAAATCAAAGTGTAGATTTAGTTTTAGATATAAAAAATTTATCAAAGAAATTTGAGGATAAACTTTTATTTGAAAACTTAAATTTAAAAATTTATCGTGGAGAAAGAATTGGTCTTATTGGAAAAAATGGAACAGGAAAGTCAACTTAAAATTTTAAAAAATATTGAGAATAAAAGTTCTGGTAATTTTTCTATTGGAGAAAGAGTTTCTATTGGTTATTATGACCAAAATCATCAAGGACTAGGCTTGGAAAATAATATCATTGAAGAACTTATGTATTATTTTACTCTTTCAGAAGAAGAGGCAAGAAATATTTGTGGAGCATTTTTATTTAGAGAAGATGATATTTATAAAAAAATTAAAGACTTGAGTGGTGGAGAAAAGGCAAGAGTTGCTTTTATCAAAATTATGTTAGAAAAGCCAAATTTCTTAATACTAGATGAGCCGACTAACCACTTAGATATTTATTCACGAGAAATTTTAATGAATGCTCTTGAAAAATATCCGGGAACAATTTTAGTTGTTTCTCACGATAGAAATTTTTTAGATACAGTTGTAAATAAAATTTATGAATTAAAAACTAATTCTATTCAAGCCTTTGATGGTGACTATGAAGAATATAAAAAAGAGCAAGAAAATATAAAAATTAAAAATGAAGATGGAATTAAAGATTATGAAGAACAGAAAAAAAATAGAAATAAAATTTCTTCCCTTGAAAAAAAATTGGTTAAACTTGAAGAAAAT
>JAGYHM010000030.1 GCA_018457305.1 Fusobacterium sp.
AAACAAAAGATGGAGAATACAAAGCATTAAGTGTTGTTATTGCAACTGGGGCTTCTCCAAGAAAATTAGGTTTCCCAGGAGAAAAAGAATATGCTGGAAGAGGAGTTGCTTATTGTGCAACTTGTGATGGAGAATTTTTTACAGGAATAGATATATTTGTTATAGGAGCAGGATTTGCAGCTGCAGAAGAAGCAATGTTCTTAACAAAATATGGAAAATCTGTAACAGTAATAGCAAGAGAACCAGAATTTACTTGTGCTAAAACAATAGCGGACAAAGTAAAAGCTCACCCTAAAATTACTGTTAAATTTAATACAGAATTAACAGAATTAATTGGGGATAATAAACCAAGAGCGGCTAAATTTAAAAATAATGAAACAGGAGAAATTACTGAATATAAAGCAGAAGATGGAAAAACTTTTGGAGTATTTATATTTGCAGGTTATGTACCAGCAAGTGGAATATTTAAAAATCATATAGAAATAGATAAATTTGGATTTATTCCTACTGATGAAGATTTAATGACTAATGTCGCTGGAGTATATGCAGTAGGAGATATTAGACCTAAAAAATTAAAACAAGTAGTTACAGCAGTTGCAGATGGTGCAATAGCAGCAACATGTATAGAAAAATATGTTCATGATTTAAGAGAAGAATTAGGAATGAAAAAAGAAGTGAAAGAAGAAGAAAGTCATGAAGAAGTAAACGGAAATGGAGCTTTCTTAGATGATGAATTAAGAGCACAACTAATATCAGTTGTAGAAAGATTTGAAAATAAAATAGAATTAGTTGTTTTAAAAGATCCTTCAAATGAAGCGACTTTAAAAATAGAAAATGCTGTAAAAGAAATTGCAGAAGTTTCAGATAAATTAGAATTCTCTTCTTATAATATGGGAGAAAATAAAGAATTAGAAGCAAAAGTAAAAGTTACAAGATTTCCAACAATAGCAATTTTAAATAAAGATGGAGAGTTTTCAGGTTTAAAATATTCAAGTTTACCAAGTGGGCATGAATTAAACTCATTTATTTTAGGAATGTATAATGTTGCAGGACCTGGACAAAAAGTTGCAGAAGAAAGTTTGGAAAAAATTTCTAAATTAGATAAAAAAATAAATGTAAAAATAGGAATTTCATTGACTTGTACTAAATGTCCTAAGACAGTTCAATCAATTCAAAGATTAGCAACATTGAATAAAAATATAGAAATGGAAATGATAGATATTTTCACGTTCCAAGATTTTAAAGATAAATACGATATTATGAGTGTACCTGCTATTATTTTAGATGATGAGCATGTTCATTTTGGAGAAAAAAATATAGAAGAAGCAATCGAGCTTTTAACTAAATAAAAAATAAAATTTTAACTGCAACTTTTTTGGTTGCAGTTTTTTTAAATAAAAAATACAAAAAAGATAAAAAAATAACCTTTTATTTTTTTGAAATTATATGTATTTTAATATATAATTTTAAGTATAGTATGAATTAAAGAAAAATTAGGGGTGAATATATTGAAAAAAACAAAGATAGTTTGTACGATTGGACCAAAAACAGAAAATGTTGAATTGTTGAAAACATTATTACAAAATGGAATGAATGTGATGAGATTAAATTTTTCTCACGGAAATTACGAAGAGCATAAAAATAGAATAAATAATTTTAGACAGGCTGTGTCTGAAACTGGAATAAGAGGAGCATTACTTTTAGATACTAAAGGGCCTGAAATAAGAACTATAAAATTAAAAGATGGAAAAGATGTAGTGATTAAAGATGGACAAAAATTTACTTTTACAACAGATAAAACAGTTGTGGGAGATGAAAATAAAGTTGCTGTTACTTATGAAGGCTTTGCAAGAGATTTAAAAGTTGGAAGTATAGTCTTGGTTGATGATGGTTTAATAGAGTTAGAAGTTGTAGAAATAAATGGAGAAGAAGTTGTTTGTGTTGCACAAAATAATGGTGAACTGGGAGAAAATAAAGGAATAAATTTACCTGGAGTTTCTGTTAAGTTACCGGCTTTATCAGAAAAAGATATTGCAGATTTAAAATTTGGTTGTGAAAACAATGTGGATTTTATAGCGGCTTCTTTCATAAGAAAGGCTCAAGATGTTAGAGATGTAAGAAAAATTTTAAAAGAAAATGGTGGAGATAGAATTTTAATTATATCTAAAATTGAAAATAGAGAAGGCTTAGATAATTTTGATGAAATTTTAGCAGAATCTGATGGAATAATGGTTGCAAGAGGAGATTTAGGGGTTGAGATTCCAGTTGAAGAAGTTCCTTTAGCACAAAAAATGATGATAAAAAAATGTAATCAGGCAGGAAAAGTTGTTATAACTGCAACTCAAATGTTGGATTCAATGATTAAAAATCCAAGACCAACAAGAGCAGAAGCAAATGATGTTGCTAATGCGATTATGGATGGAACAGACGCTATAATGCTTTCTGGAGAAACTGCAAAAGGAGATTATCCAGTTGAATCTGTTGAGGTTATGAATAGGATAGCAGAAAAAATAGATCCTACTGTAAAACCATTATTAATTAATAGAAAAAATACAACAGAAGATATAACAGTAGCAGTAGCAGAAGGAACAGCAGATATAAGTGAAACATTAGGAGCAAAACTTATAGTTGTTGGAACTGAATCTGGAAGATCAGCAAGAGATATGAGAAGATATTTTCCAAAGGCAACAATACTTGCTATAACTAATAATGAAAAAACAGCAAATCAATTAGTTTTATCAAAAGGAATAGTTTCTTATGTTGATTCAATGCCAAAAACTTTAGATGAATTTTTTAAAGTTTCGGAAATAGTTGCAAAAAAATTGAATTTAGTAAAAAATAAAGATATAATAGTAGTAACATGTGGAGAAAGTGTTTTTATACAAGGAACAACAAATTCTATAAAAGTTATACAAATTAAAGACTAAAAAATATTTTAAATTTATAGGAGGAAAAAATGACAGGAATATTTGATATTATTGCAAGAGAAATATTGGATTCAAGAGGAAATCCAACAGTAGAAGTGGATGTAGTTTTAGAATGTGGAGCAAAAGGAAGAGCAGCAGTTCCATCAGGAGCATCAACAGGGACTCACGAAGCAGTTGAATTAAGAGATGGAGATAAAGAAAGATATTTGGGGAAAGGAGTTTTAAAGGCAGTAAATAACGTAAATACAGAAATAAAAGCAGCGTTATTAGGAATGAATGCACTTGATCAAGTTGCTATTGATAAGGCTATGATAGAATTAGATGGGACTCCAAACAAAGGAAGATTAGGAGCTAATGCAATATTGGGGGTTTCTTTAGCAGTTGCTAAAGCAGCAGCAGAAGCATTAGGTCAACCATTATATAAATATTTAGGTGGAGTTAATGCAAAAGAATTACCTTTACCAATGATGAATATCTTAAATGGAGGTTCACATGCAGATTCAGCTGTAGATGTACAAGAATTTATGGTACAAGCAGTAGGAGCTAAAACTTTTTCTGAAGCTATGCAAATGGGCTGTGAAATTTTCCATAATTTAGGTAAAATTTTAAAAGCCAATGGAGATTCAACAAATGTTGGAAATGAGGGTGGATACGCACCAGCAAAAATTCAAGGGACTGAAGGAGCTTTAGAAATTATTGCAGAAGCTGTAAAAGCATCTGGTTATGAATTAGGAAAAGACATAACTTTTGCTCTTGATGCTGCATCAAGTGAATTTTGTGTAAAAAATGATAAAGGTGAATACGAATATCATTTCAAAAGAGAAGGTGGAGTTGTAAGAACAACTGATGAAATGGTTGAATGGTATAAAAACTTAGTTGAAAAATATCCAATAGTTTCAATTGAAGATGGACTTGGAGAAGATGACTGGGAAGGTTGGGTAAAACTAACAAAATCTATCGGAGAAAAAGTTCAAATAGTTGGAGATGATTTATTTGTAACAAATACAGAAAGACTTAAAAAAGGAATAGAATTAGGAGCTGCTAACTCTATTTTAATCAAATTAAATCAAATTGGAAGTTTAACAGAAACTTTAGATGCAATAGAAATGGCGAAAAGAGCAGGAATGACAGCTGTAATTTCTCATCGTTCAGGAGAAACAGAAGATGCAACAATTGCAGATGTAGCAGTTGCAACTAATGCTGGACAAATAAAAACAGGTTCAACTTCAAGAACAGATAGAATGGCAAAATATAATCAACTTTTAAGAATTGAAGAAGAATTAGGAGCGGTTGCTCAATACAATGGGAAAAAAGTTTTTTATAATATAAAAAAATAAAATAATTTTTTTGAAAGTGGAGGAATTTTTCTTCCACTTTTTTATATCTAAAGAAATTATAATTTTATTTTTGGGCTCGCCACGGGCACAAAGCCCTGCTCGCCTTTTATGTCGGGACTGTCGCCCCGACACCCTAAAAAAATATTAAATTTTTAAAAATAATTTGGGGGGTTTGGGGCGAAGCCCCAAGCCTCACAGAGTGTGGAAACAGTGAACAAAGTGAATGCAGTTTCCCTATATTTTATATCTAAAAAAATTATAGTTTAATTTTTTATAAAAAAGAATAAAATTTTATTGGAAAGATTGACACAAAATAAAAAAAATGCTAAAATCTATTGTCGTAAAAAAAGCACATCAATTATTTCTAAGCGTGGTGCTGAAAAGGCTTAGTTTTGAGGTTGATGGAAGAATAACCAAATTAAAAATTTTAGGAGGAAAAAAATGGCAGTAGTAACAATGAAACAATTATTGGAAGCAGGGGTTCATTTTGGACATCAAGCAAAAAGATGGAATCCAAAAATGAAAAAGTACATCTTTACAGAAAGAAATGGGATTCATGTAATTGACTTACATAAATCTTTAAAAAGAATAGAAGATGCTTATGCTGAAATGAGAAGAATAGCTTCAGAAGGTGGAAAAGTTTTATTCGTAGGAACAAAAAAACAAGCTCAAGAAGCGATTAAAGAACAAGCAGAAAGAACAGGTATGTATTATGTAAATAATAGATGGCTAGGTGGAATGCTTACAAACTTCTCTACTATTAAAAAAAGAATTGAAAGATTAAAAGAATTAGAAAAAATGGAAGCTGAAGGAATTTTAGATAATAACTATACTAAAAAAGAAGCGTCAGAATTCAGAAAAGAATTAGCAAAATTATCTAAAAACTTATCAGGAATTAAAGATATGAAAAAAGTTCCAGATGCAATATATATAGTAGATGTAAAAATGGAAGAATTGGCAGTAGTGGAAGCAAGCAACTTGAATATTCCTATATTTGCTATGATAGATACAAATGTAGATCCTGATTTAATAACTCATGCAATTCCAGGAAATGACGATGCAATAAGATCAGTAAAACTTATAACATCTATAATGGCTAATGCAATAGTTGAAGGAAATCAAGGAAGAGAAAATGTAGAACCAGCTTCTGAAGAAGTTAATGTTGAAGAAGGTTCAGTAGAATAATATTTTATCAATAAAAATAAAATTTGATAGGAGGAAATTATGGCAGTATCAGCAAAGTTAGTAAAAGAACTTAGAGAAAGAACAGGAGCAGGAATGCTTGATTGTAAAAAAGCATTAGAAGCTCATGATGGAGATATAGAAAAATCAATAGATTTTTTAAGAGAAAAAGGGATAGCAAAAGCAGTTAAAAAAGCAGGAAGAATAGCGGCAGAAGGTTTAATATTTGATGCAGTATCTTCTGATAATAAAAAAGCTGTTTTAATGGAGTTTAACTCAGAAACAGACTTCGTTGCTAAAAATGTTGAATTTAAAGAATTTGGTAAAAAATTAGTTGAAGTAGTTTTAGATAAAAATATTAAAACAATTGAAGAATTAAAAGAAACTGAATTAGAAGCAGGAAAAACAGTTGCTACAACTTTAACAGATTTAATTGCTAAAATCGGTGAAAATATGAACTTAAGAAGACTTCAAGTTGTTGAATCTAAAGATGGATTTGTTGAAACTTATAGTCATATGGGTGGAAAATTAGGTGTAGTTGTGGAAATGAGTGGAGAAGCAACAGAAGAAAATTTAGTAAAAGCTAAAGACATAGCAATGCATGTTGCTGCAATGGATCCTAAATACTTATCTTCTGAACAAGTTACTACAACTGATTTAGAACATGAAAAAGAAATTGCAAGAAAACAATTAGAAGAAGAAGGAAAACCAGCTCAAATTATAGAAAAAATATTGATTGGAAAAATGAATAAATTCTATGAAGAAAACTGTTTAGTAAATCAAGTTTTTGTTAAGGCTGAAAATAAAGAAACTGTTGAAAAATATGCAGGTGATATTAAAGTTTTAGGATTTACTAGATATAAAGTTGGAGATGGAATAGAAAAGAAAGAAGAAGATTTCGCTGCAGAAGTTGCTGCTCAAATCAAAGGATAGGCAAAATTTAAAGGAGATGCAACTTTTGTGTCTCCTATTTTTATAAGAATTTAGGAGGAAAAATGACAAGTCCTTATTATAAGAAAATTTTATTAAAACTTAGTGGAGAAGCCTTACTTGGAAATCAAGAGTTTGGTATTTCATCGGAGGTTATAGCTTCATATTCAAGGCAGATTAAAGAAATAGTTGATATGGGTGTTGAAGTTTCAATAGTTATTGGTGGAGGAAATATATTTAGAGGTCTTTCTGGGGAAGCACAGGGAGTAGATAGAGTAACAGGAGATCACATGGGAATGTTGGCAACTGTTATAAACTCATTGGCTTTACAAAATTCTATGGAAAAACTAGGTTTACCAACTAGAGTTCAAACAGCTATAGAAATGCCAAAAATAGCAGAACCTTTTATAAAAAGAAAAGCTCAAAGACACTTAGAAAAAGGTAGAGTTGTGATATTTGGAGCAGGAACAGGAAATCCATATTTTACAACAGATACAGCAGCAGCACTTAGAGCAACTGAAATGAATGTTGATGTTGTAATAAAAGCTACAAATGTAGATGGAGTTTATGATAAAGATCCAAATAAATTTGATGATGCTAAAAAATACGAACAAGTTTCATATAATGAAGTTTTGGCTAAACACTTAAAAATAATGGATGCAACTGCAATTTCATTATGTAGAGAAAATAAAATACCTATAATAGTTTTTAATTCTTTAATAGAAGGAAATTTGAAAAAAGTTATAATGGGAGAAAATATAGGGACAACAGTATTAGCAGATTAAGGAGGAAAAATGACAGGACAAGAACTTATAAAAGAATGTGAATTGAAAATGGAAAAAACAATAGAGGCAGTAAAAGATCACTTTACATCAATTAGAGCAGGAAGAGCTAGTGTATCTATGTTAGATACAGTAAGAGTTGATTCTTATGGAAGTGAAGTACCTTTAAATCAAGTAGGGACAGTATCAGCACCAGAAGCAAGACTTCTAATGATAGATCCTTGGGATAAATCTTTAATTCCAA
The DNA here is from genome assembly GCA_018457305.1 of Fusobacterium sp. Next base: position 7,403 of record JAGYHM010000030.1, read on the forward strand.
CTATTGAAAAAGCGATACTTGCATCAAATATTGGGATGACACCAAATAATGATGGTAGAGTAATAAGACTTGTTATGCCAGAACTAACAGCAGAGAGAAGAAAAGAGTATGTAAAACTTGCAAAAACAGAAGCTGAAAACGGAAGAATAGCTGTTAGAAATGTGAGAAAAGATGCTAATAATCATCTTAGAAAATTAGAAAAAGATAAGGATTCTTCTATGTCGGAAGATGAATTAAAAAAAGCAGAAGCAGATGTTCAAACATTAACAGATAAATATATAAAAGTAATAGATGAACTTTTTGCTAAAAAAGAAAAAGAAATCACAACAATTTAGTAGATTTAAAAGTTATTAAAAATCCTAGTACCAAGAAGGGTACTAGAATTTTTAATATTATAATATGAAATAGATAAAATAAAGTTAGGAGATGAGAAAATGAATATAGTTTTATTTGGAGCACCAGGAGCTGGAAAAGGAACTCAAGCAAAATTTATAGTTGAAAAATATGGAATACCTCAAATATCAACAGGGGATATTTTAAGAGGAGCAATAGCGAATCAAACAAAGTTAGGAATGGAAGCTAAAAAGTTTATGGATGCTGGGCAATTAGTTCCTGATGAAGTTGTAAATGGTTTAGTAGCAGAAAGATTAGCAGAAAAAGATTGTGAAAAAGGTTTTATAATGGATGGATTTCCAAGAACAGTAGTTCAAGCAAAAGTTTTAGATGAAATTTTAGAAAAAATGGGCAAAAAAATAGAAAAGGTTATTGCTTTAAATGTACCAGATGAAGATATTATAGAAAGAATAACTGGAAGAAGAACTTCAAAAGTTACTGGAAAAATTTATCATATAAAATATAATCCACCAGTTGATGAAAAAGAAGAAGATTTAATTCAAAGATCTGATGATACAAAAGAAGTAGTGGAAAAAAGATTAGCAACATACAAAGAACAAACTGCACCTGTGTTTGATTACTATAATGTACAAAATAAAGTTTCTGAAATAGATGGAGCTAAATCATTAGATGAAATAACTAAAGAAATTTTTGAAATATTAGGATAATTTATTTTAAAAATTATTAAATATTGAAAGGTAAAAAATGAGATTAATAAAAACTTTAGATGAAATAAAAGGCATAAAAAAGGCAAATCAAATAATAGCTAAAATTTATGCAGATATTATACCACCATATTTAAAACCTGGAATAACAACAAGAGAAATTGATAAAATAATAGAAGATTATATTAGAAGTTGTGGAGCAAGACCTGCTTGTATAGGAGTTGAAGGAATGTATGGACCTTTTCCTTCTGCAACTTGTATTTCTGTAAACGAAGAAGTCGTTCACGGAGTTCCAGGAGATAGAGTTATTAAAGATGGAGATATAGTTAGTTTAGATATAGTTACTGAAATAAATGGTTTTTATGGAGATTCGGCAAAAACTTTTATGATAGGAGAGGTTGATGCAGAGAGCAAAAGATTATTAGAGGTAACTGAAAAATCAAGAGCAATAGGAATAGAAAACGCCATTGCAGGAAATAGAATAGGAGATATAGGACATTCTATTCAAAAATATGTTGAAAAAAATGGATTTTCTGTTGTAAGAGATTTTGCTGGACATGGAGTTGGTCTGGAATTACATGAAGACCCAATGATACCTAATTATGGTAGAGCAGGAAGAGGTCTAAAAATAGAAAATGGAATGGTTTTAGCAATAGAGCCAATGGTAAATGTAGGGACTTATAAAATTGCAATAATGCCAGATGGTTGGACAGTTGTAACAAAAGATGGGAAACGATCAGCACATTTTGAGCACAGTGTTGCAATAATTGATGGAAAAGCAGTTATACTAAGTGAATTAGATTAAAATTTACTTAATAAAAAATAATTATATTATTATGAAGAAAATTAAGAAAAAAAATATAGATTTTTTTCTTGCTTTGTGATATAATTATTTGTATTTCTGTTCGATGGGAGGAAAAATGTCAAAGAAAGATGTAATCGAATTGGAAGGGAAAATAGTAGAAGCTCTTCCTAATGCTATGTTCAAAGTAGAGTTAGAGAATGGGCATACTATACTTGGACACATCTCTGGAAAAATGAGAATGAATTATATAAAAATTTTACCAGGAGATGGTGTTACTGTACAGATCTCTCCTTATGACTTGTCGAGGGGTAGAATAGTATACAGAAAGAAAAATTAAGGTAGAAAGGAGGTAGAAGGTGAAAGTAAGAGTATCAATAAAACCTATTTGTGACAAGTGTAAGATTATTAAAAGACATGGAAAAGTAAGAGTAATCTGTGAAAATCCTAAACATAAACAAGTTCAAGGATAATTTAATATGAAAGTTTAAATAGGAGAATTTTAAAGTACAACATTAAAATTTTAATTAGAATGATGAAGTACTGTAAAGACATGGTGAGTCGTAGGACCATCTTCATAATTGCAGAATGAAACATGTCGAAGAAAGTATTAACCAATCATAGAGAATTGGTATAATATAAGTTTAAATTTATTTTAAAGAGGAGGAAAAATTTTGGCTAGAATAGCAGGAGTAGATATCCCAAGAAACAAAAGAGTTGAAATAGCACTAACATATATTTATGGAATTGGAAGACCAACTTCACAAAAAATATTAACAGAAGCTGGAGTAAACTTTGATACAAGAGTAAAAGATTTAACAGATGATGAAACAAATAAAATCAGAGAAATTGTAAAAGATATTAAAGTTGAAGGGGATCTTAGAAAAGAAGTAAGATTATCAGTAAAAAGACTTATGGATATTAAATGTTACAGAGGGTTAAGACATAGATTACACCTACCTGTAAGAGGGCAAAGTTCTAAAACAAATGCAAGAACAGTTAAAGGACCTAAAAAACCAATCAGAAAATAAGCGTATTTTAAATAATTAAAAACTTAGTAAGGGAGGTAGCTTAAATTGGCTAAAAAAACAGTAGCTAAGATTAAAAAGAAAAATAAAAATATTCCTAACGGAGTAGCACATATACATTCAACTTTTAATAATACAATAATAGCAATAACTGATGTAGAAGGGAAAGTTGTAAGTTGGAAATCAGGTGGAACTTCAGGTTTCAAAGGAACTAAAAAAGGAACTCCATTTGCAGCACAAATTGCAGCTGAACAAGCAGCACAAGTGGCTATGGATAATGGAATGAGAAAAGTTGAAGTTAAAGTAAAAGGACCTGGTTCAGGAAGAGAAGCTTGTATCAGATCACTTCAAGCAGCAGGTTTAGAAGTTACAAAAATAACAGATGTAACTCCTGTGCCACACAATGGATGTAGACCACCTAAAAGAAGAAGAGTGTAGTTATTATTAAACAAAGGAGGAATATTTAAAAGATGGCAAGAAATAGACAGCCTATTTTGAAGAAGTGTAGAACTTTAGGAATAGATCCAGTTATTCTTGGAGTAAATAAATCTTCAAATAGAGGATTAAGAGCAAATGCAAATAGAAAACCAACAGAATATGCAATTCAATTAAGAGAAAAACAAAAAGCAAAATTTATATATAATGTAATGGAAAAACAATTTAGAAAAATATATGAAGAAGCAGCAAGAAAACTTGGAGTAACAGGTTTAACATTGATAGAATTTTTAGAAAGAAGACTAGAAAATGTTGTTTACAGATTAGGTTTTGCAAAAACTAGAAGACAAGCAAGACAAATAGTTTCACATGGACACATAACTGTAAATGGAAGAAAAGTTAACATAGCTTCTTATAGAGTTAAAGTGGGAGATGTTATCTCTGTAGTAGAAAACTCAAAAAATGTAGAAGTAATAAAAACAGCAGTAGAAGGAGCTACACCACCAGTATGGTTAGAGCTTGACAGTGCTGCATTCTCAGGAAAGGTTCTTCAAAATCCAACTAAAGATGATTTAGATTTTGATCTAGATGAAGCGTTAATAGTTGAATTTTATTCAAGATAATAGTAATCCTTTTGATAGGAGTGATGAAAATAATGTTAAAAATAGAAAAGCAAGCTAAATCAATAAATATAACTGAAACAAAAGAAAGTAATTTTAAAGGTCAGTTTGTAATAGAACCTTTATACAGAGGTTATGGACATACTTTAGGAAATGCTCTTAGAAGAGTTTTATTATCTTCTATCCCGGGAGCTGCTATAAAAGCAGTTAGAATAGAAGGGGTATTGAGTGAGTTTTCAGTAATTGAAGGAATTAAAGAATCTGTAACTGAAATAATTTTGAACATAAAAGAAGTAGTTATCAAAGCTGAAAGTTCAGGAGAAAGAAAGATGACACTTTCTGTTAAAGGACCTAGAGTTGTAACTGCAGCTGATATAATTCCTGATGCAGGGATAGAAATTGTAAATCCAGATAAAGTTATATGTACAATAACAACAAATAAATCTTTGGATATAGAATTTCTTGTAAATACTGGTGAAGGATTTATAGTATCAGAAGAAATTGATAAGAAAGATTGGGCAGTTGATTACATTGCGGTAGATGCAATTTATACGCCTATAAAAAAAGTTTCGTATGAGGTTCATGATACAATGTTTGGTAAAATGACAGACTTTGATAAGTTGATATTGAATATTGAAACTGATGGAAGTATAGAGATAAAAGATGCAGTATCCTATGCAGTAGAA
>JAGYHM010000031.1 GCA_018457305.1 Fusobacterium sp.
AATTAAAAAAATTAGTGGAAGAAAAAGGATTTTTTAATTTATTTATGGAAAATCCACTTATGGAGTATATGATAGATGAAGAAATTTTTGAATGATAAAGTAAACCCCGAAAACGAGAAATTAGAACATGAAGAAAAAGGATTTTTAAGGCGAAGCCTTAAAGTGAAGTCGCCACCGCGACACATCAGCGAGCAGCGAAGCGGGCGAGCCCAAAAATCAAATTATAATTTCCTTGGATACAAAAAAATGAGATTGGATGAATTTTTAGTTGAAAATGAATATTTTGAAAATCTTGATACTGCCAAAAGAAATATAATGGTCGGGAATGTAATTATCAACGAACAAAAAATTGATAAGGCTGGTGAGATAATTTCTTTGGCAAAAATAAAATCTGTTAGAATAAAGTCAAAGGATTTGCCCTATGTGAGTCGTGGTGGATTAAAACTTGAAAAAGTAATTAAAGATTTTAATTTAGATTTCACAGATAAAATTGTTTTAGATATTGGAGCTTCAACTGGTGGCTTCACAGATTGTGCTTTGCAAAATGGAGCAAAATTTGTTTATGCAGTTGATGTTGGGACTAATCAGTTGGATTGGAAATTGAGAACGAATAATAAAATTAAAAGTATTGAGAACAGACATATCAATGATTTAGAATTAGAAGAAATTGATAATGTTATTCCTGATATAATAGTTATGGATGTTTCTTTTATTTCTATAAAAAAAGTAATTGAGGGTATAGAAAAATTTATGAATGAAAATACTTTGGGAATTTTTTTGATTAAACCTCAATTTGAAGCTGATAAAAAAGATATTGAAAAGGGTATAGTTAAAGATAGAGAAGTTCATAAAAAAATAGTTGAAGATATAAAATCTTATGTTGAAGAATATAAAATTTTTATGTTAAATTTAATTGAATCTCCAATTAAGGGAACAAAAGGAAATGTAGAATATTTAGCTTTATTTAAAAAATAAAAAATTATGGGGCTGTAAAAAAACAGTCCTATTTTTTATATCCAAGGAAATTATAATTTGACTTTTGGCTCGCCCGCTTCGCTGCTCGCTAGTTGCGACGGCGTGCCGTCGCCTCGCACTAAAAATAAAAATAATTTTTGGGGTGTTGGGGGCGGAGCCCCCACGAGAGTGGGCGACAGTGAAACGCAGTCGCCCACTTTTTTTATATTATAATGCTTTACTTTTTTATTATAAAGAATTATAATATTATTACAATATAATAAAAAGGAGTGATAATTGTGGCAAGCATTACATTCAAAACTGATGATAGCACAAAAGAACAATTTAATTTATTTTGTAATGAGACAGGTTTAAATATGTCGGTGGCTCTTAATATGTTTATGAAAGCAGTTTTAAAAGAAAAATGTATTCCTTTTGAAATAGGAGTTAAAAAACCTAATTTAGAAACTTTAATGGCAATAGAAGAAGCAGAAAGAATTGCAAAAGACCCTAATACAAAATCATATAAAAGTGTTGAAGTAGCTTTTAAAGATGTATTGGGAGAGGATTATTAATGTTAAAATTAAAACTTACTAATAAATTTAAAAGAGATTTAAAACTTATAAAAAAACGAGGCTATGATATAAAAAAATTAGAAAAAATAATTACTAAACTTATGAATGAAGAAAAATTAGAAACTAAATATAAAGATCACGAACTAATAGGGAATTATAAAAATTATAGAGAATGTCATATTGAGTCTGATTGGTTATTGATTTATAAAATAATTGATGATGTTTTGGTGTTAACTCTTTCAAGAACTGGAACACATTCGGATTTATTTAAAAAATAAAAAAATTATGGGGCTGTTAAAAATTTAAAAATAGTCCTATTTTTTTATATAAAATTCTTGGCTCGCCACGGGCAAAGCCCTGCTCGCCTTTTTGGGTGGGGCTAACGCCCCACCACCCCGATACAAAATAATTTTAAAAGTTATCTAAATGAAAATAAAAATTGATTTTTATAGGAAGGCTGTACACTCCCTTGTCAAAGAATTTTATTTAAGAATTTTTTTTATTTTAAAAATATAACGAAGCAAATTTTTACGTAAAAAATACAAAACGTTTAAAAATCAAAAAAAAAAAAAAAAATAACTTGAGAAAAAAAAGTTTTAAAAATGAGCAAAGATATGGTATAATAAAATGCTGAATTGCTTGAAAAAAATTTAAAAAACAAATAAAAAAAATTATAAATAAAAAAAATGGAGGAAGTAAGTGGAAAAGAAATTTTTAGAAGAAGAATTTTATTTAGAAAAAAGGGAAGAAGATGAAATAGATTTAGTTGAAATTTTTCGTAAATTATGGAGAGGGAAAGTTACTGTAATTATTTTTGTAATTATTGGTCTTATTTTATCATCACTTGGAGGAATAATTTACAAAAAGAAAAATACTTTTTCAAAAACATTTATTTCTTTGAACTACGATGGAATAAGTGAAGGTAAAAATCCTGATGGGACAAATTTTAGTGAAAATAAGATCATTACGGATTCTGTTTTAAATAAAGTTTATACTGAGTATAAACAGTTGACATCAGAAGTTAAAGATAAGGCTAAATTTAAAACAATGATAGGTTTGAAATCAATTATTCCGGATAATATTTCTAAGTTAATGGAGAAAAATTTAAAAGAAGGAAAAGTTTATGAGTATGTGCCACAAGAGTATGCAATAACTTTAAAAACTGGTTTAGGTTCAGAAAATGATAATAAACTTTTGAAAATTTTAGTTGATGATACAGTTGATAAATTCACTGTGAAATACAGACCTTTTTCATATATTCCTAAAATAGATGCAAAAAAATTATTTGAAGATGAACTTTTATATGAAGATTATATTAGTTTAATTGATAAAAAAATTGATAACATCATTGATAATATCAATAATAATAATAATAATAATAATAATAATAATAATAAAGAAAAAATGAAGTTTAAAAACTTTAATTCAAACTATACTTACCAAGATATTCTATATAATTTAGATATATTAAAAAAGACTAAATTAGATAAAGTAAAATCTTTGTTAGAATTAAAGTATTTATCATTAAATGTTGATAAAAGTAAACTTATCATAGACAATGAAATCTTAGAATTAAAAATGAAAAGAGATATTCTTGAAAAGAAAGCTGAAGTTTTAATTGAAATGATAAAAACTTACAAGGTTTCTAAAAAAGAAATTTTATTTGCAGGAGATATGAAAACATCTTTGTCAGACAAAGATGAATATTATTCAAAATTAATTGAAGATTATATAAATGTTTCAACAAAAATAAAAGAAAATGAAGTTAAAAGAGATAGATTAAAAATGAAAATGGCTAATATGGTTGGAGCAGATAAAGAAAGCAATGATAAAATAGTAGCTGATTTAAAAGAAGTTATAGACTTGTTGAATGTTGAAATAGAAAAAGTTAATGAAATAGATAAGGCATACTATGAAGTTAAATACTCGGCAATGATAAAACAAATTTCACCAGTTGAAACAGTGTCAACAGCAAAACCTTTAATTTTAATTGTGTTAGCTGGAATGATTTTATTTGGAATTTTGGGTTGTGTATTTGTTTTGGGGAAAGATGTTTTTGCAGATAAAAAATAAAATATAAAAAAGGGGTCTACAAAAAGACAAGAAATATTTTTAGCAAGTGAGCATGCTCCCTTGTTAGAATTAAAATAAACTTGAGATATAAAAAATTGAAAGGAGGAGGCTTGCATGAATAATAGAAAAAAACTTCCTATAGGAGTTACAGAATTTTCAAGTATTATAAAAGAAAACTATTATTATATTGATAAAACAAAAATGATAGAAGATTTATTTGCAGATGGAGCAGGAGTTACTTTATTCACGAGGCCAAGAAGATTTGGAAAAACTTTAAATATGTCTATGCTTAAATATTTTTTTGATATAGAAAATAAAGATAAAAATAAAGACTTATTTAAGGGATTGTATATAGAAAAATCTCCTTCTTTTAAAGAACAGGGACAATATCCAGTTATTTATATTTCACTTAAAGATTTGAAAGAAAAAACTTGGGAAGAAATGAGTAGTAATATTTTAGGTTTACTTTCGGATGTTTTTAAAAATTCATTGTTCTTATTAAAGGAATTAAATGAATTTGACTTGGAAATTTTTAGGAATATTGCAGGAAAAAAAGTAGAAATAACTGAAGTTAAAACTTCATTAAAATTCTTAACAGAACTTTTATATAAGTATTATTCAAAAAAAGTTATTATTTTGATAGATGAATACGACACAGCTTTAATTTCAGCTTATGAATATAAGTATTATGATGAAGCAATAAGTTTTTTCAGAACATTTTTTAGTTCTGCTTTAAAAGATAATGAGTACTTACAAATGGGAGTTATGACTGGAATATTAAGAGTAGCTAAAGAAGGAATATTTTCAGGTTTAAATAATTTATTAGTAAGAACAGTATTAAACGAACATTACTCAACATATTTTGGATTAGTAGAAGAGGAAGTTCAAGAAATATTAAAATTCTATGACATGGATTATAAAATAAATGAAGTTAAAGAATGGTATAATGGTTATAAATTTGGTGGAACAGAGATATATAATCCTTGGTCTATTATAAATTATATTTTAAATAAAAAATTAGAAGCCTATTGGATAGGAACTTCAGATAATATGCTTATTCATAATTTGTTAGAAAAGGCTGATGAAAATATTTTTAATGATTTTAGAAAATTATTTGAGGGAAAAGAAATAGAAAAAACTTTAGATCCTAGTTTTAGTTTTAAAAATCTTAGAAATTCTCAAGAAGTTTGGCAGTTGTTAATTCATAGTGGATATTTAAAGACAGAAAAAGAATTAGAAAATAATAGATATATACTAAAAATACCTAACAAGGAAATTTATAGTTTTTTTGAAAAAGATTTTATAAATAATTTTTTAGGTGGAGTAGATTTATTCAGAGAAATGCTAGATGCTTTGAAAAATGAAAATATAAGATTATTTGAAAATAAATTACAAAGTATATTGGCAACTAATATAAGTTATTATGATGGAGCTAAAGAAGAAAAATATTATCATAATTTAGTATTAGGAATGATACTTTCTATGATGAATGAATACATTATTAGTTCTAATGTTGAAAGTGGTTATGGTAGATATGATATAGCTATAGAGCCAAAAAATAAAAATAAGACAGCCTTTTTATTAGAATTTAAAGTGGCAGATACAGAAGATAAATTAGAACTTATGTGTGAAGAAGCATTGAAACAAATAGAAGAAAATGAATATGAGCTTACTTTAAAAAATAGAGGAATAACTAAGATAATTAAGTTGGGAATAGCTTTTTATAAGAAGAAAGTGAAGATATTATTGAAATAAAAAATAAAAAGAGGAAGTGCAGGAAATGTGGAATTTGAATAGAAAAATTATAAAAATATTAATAGATGCATGCTTATTAAATTTTTCTATTATTTTAACTATATTTTTTAAGTATGATAAGGCTTTATTGGACGCTAATAATCTGAAAATAATGCTTGTGTATAACATTGTATTTATAATATTTTATTTACTATTGAAAATATATAATTCAAGTTGGAGATTTACAGGAATTTTTGAATTATTTCCTTTAATTAGCTTAGATTTATTAGTAAGTATATTCTCTTATGGTTTTATTAAAATTTTTGATTTAGATGTTAGAAAGACTTTAGTACTTGGAACTATGGGTTTATTCTTTGGCTTTCTTATTTTAATAAGATTTTTAGCTGTTTTAACAAGGATGAAAAACTTAATAAAAAGTTCAAAGGAAGATATTTTAGTTTATGGAGCAGGAGAAGCTGGTGTTTCGTTTGTTAAAGAAACTAGAATAAATAAAAATTTCTCATATAATGTGGTAGGTTTTATTGATGATGATAAAACAAAAATAAATACAAAAGTTTATGGTTTAAAAGTTCTAGGTAATTTAGAAAACTTAAAAGAAATTTTAAAGAAAAAAGATGTAAATAAAATGATAATTTGTATGCCATCTATCGGTAGAAATAGAACAAGAGAAATTTTAGAAGAAGTTAATCAGATAGAAAATTTAGAAGTTAAAATACTACCAAGTTTAGATGAGTTTATAGAAAATAATCAATTGCTTTCTCAAGTTAGAAATGTAAAATTAGAAGATTTATTGGGTAGAGAAGAAATTAAAATTGACAGTAAAGAAGTTGTTAGCTTTATAGAAGGCAAAACAGTTTTCGTAACTGGTGGGGGAGGAAGCATAGGCTCTGAACTTATTAGACAAATTGCTAAATTTAATCCTAAAAAAATTATAAATATAGAAATAAATGAAAATTCTTCTTATTTCTTAGAATTAGAAATTAAAAGACAGTATCCATATTTGGAAATCATTACTGAAATTACAAATGTTAGAGAAAAAGAAAAACTAGAATTTATTTTTGAAAAATATAAACCAAATATTTTATTTCACACTGCAGCTCATAAGCATGTACCTCTTATGGAGCATAACCCAGAAGAAGCAATTAAAAATAATATTTTTGGAACTAAAAATATTGCAGAATGTTGTTTGAAATATAAAGTTGAAGAAGCAATTTTGATTTCAACAGATAAAGCAGTTAATCCCACAAATATCATGGGAGCGACTAAAAGAGTTTGTGAAATGATATTCCAAAAAATTAGTGAAAAAGAAAGCTCAACTAAATTTTCAGCAGTTAGATTTGGAAATGTTTTAGGAAGTAACGGCTCAGTTATACCTATATTTTCAAAACTTATAGAAGAAGGGAAAAACTTAACGTTGACCCATAAAGAGATAACAAGATATTTTATGACTATACCAGAAGCAGCTCAACTTGTAATTCAGGCTGGTACTTTTAGTAAAGGTGGAGAAATATTTATACTTGATATGGGAGAGCCAATTAAAATTTATGATTTGGCTAAGAATATGATTAAATTATCGGGAGCAGAAGTTAGTATAGATATAATAGGTTTAAGACCGGGAGAAAAATTGTATGAAGAACTTTTGTATGATGTGAATTCTTCAACTAAAACTAAAAATAAAAAAATATTTATAACAAATATGGAAAATGAAAAATCTAATCTTGATATTGAAAATTACTATGAGAAATTAGAAGATTTAGTTAAAAATAATGATAAGAAAAATATGAGAAAAATTTTAGCAGACATTATTGGGACTTTTAAGGGAGAAGTATAATAATTTTACACATATTAAATAACTTGTAAGGAGATAAAAATATGTTTAATCCAGACAAAATTAAATTTGAAAAATTTGAAAATAAAGTATGGCTTTCGAGTCCTACTATGCACGGAGAAGAACTTAAATTTGTGACAGAAGCATATAATACAAATTGGATGTCAACAGTTGGTGCAAATATAAATGAAATTGAAAAAATGGTGGCAGAAAAAGTTGGTTGTAAGTATGCAGTTGCATTAGCTAGTGGAACATCATCATTGCATTTAGCTATGAAATTAGCAGGAGAAAAATTATACGGTTTTCCAAAATTAGGAAAAGGCTCTCTAAATAAAAAGAGAGTTTTTTGTAGTAATTTAACTTTTTGTGCAACAGTAAATCCAGTGCTTTATGAAGGTGGAATTCCAGTATTCATAGATAGTGAAAAAGAAACTTGGAATATGTGTCCAAAATCTTTAGAAAAAGCATTTGAAATTTATCCAGATGTGAAACTAATTGTGTTAGCTAATTTGTATGGAACACCAAGTAAAATGGATGAGATTAGAGAAATAGCTAAAAAAAATGGTGCACTGATAGTTGAAGATGCAGCTGAATCTTTTGGAGCAACTTATAAAAATAAACAAACAGGAACTTTTGGAAATTATAATTGTATTAGTTTTAATGGAAATAAAATTATTACAGGATCTTCAGGTGGAATGTTTTTAACAGATAATTTAGAATATGCTAATAAAATTAGAAAGTGGTCAACACAAAGTAGAGAAGATGCACCTTGGTACCAACACGAAGAAATAGGATATAATTACAGAATGAGTAATGTTATTGCTGGTGTTGTTAGAGGACAAATTCCATATTTAGATGAACACATTAAACAAAAAAAAGAAATTTATAAAAGATACAAAGAAGGGTTTAAAGGATTGCCAATAAAAATGAATCCGTATGATGAAAAAAATTCTGAACCTAATTATTGGCTTTCTTGTATGATAATAGATAAAGAAGCAATGTGTAAACAAGTTAGAGATGAACATAAGGCTTTGTATATTTCAGAAAAAGGAAAGACATGTCCAACAGAAATTCTTGAAATTTTAGCAAAATATAATGCAGAGGGAAGACCTATTTGGAAACCTTTAAGTTATGAGCCTTTATTTAGAAGTTGTGATATAATTACAAAAGATGGAACATTTAGAGCAAAGACTAATGCCTATATTTCAGGAGGCATAGAAAATGTTGGTTTAGATATTTTTGAAAGAGGATTATGTTTACCAAGTGATAATAAAATGACAAAAGAAGAACAAGAAAAAATAATAGAACTTGTGAAGGCTTGTTTTGAGTAGGGAGAAATATGTATAGAAAATTTTTTAAAAGACCATTTGATATACTTTGTGCTTTAATTTTTATTTTATGTTTTTGGTGGCTTTATATTATAGTAGCAATTTTAGTCAAAAAAAAATTAGGAAGCCCAGTGATTTTCAAACAAAAAAGACCTGGATTAAATGGGGAAATTTTTACTATGTATAAGTTTAGAAGCATGACAGATGCAAAAGATAAAAATGGAAATTTATTATCAGATGAAGAAAGACTTCCTAGATTTGGAAAGTTATTAAGAGCAACAAGTCTTGATGAGATACCAGAATTTTTAAATGTACTTAAAGGGGATATGAGTCTTATTGGCCCTAGACCACTTTTAGTTGAATATTTAGAAAGATATAATGATGAGCAAAAGAAAAGACATTATGTTAGACCTGGAATATCAGGTTGGGCTCAAGTTAATGGTAGAAATGCTATTTCTTGGGAAGAAAAATTTAATTATGATATTGATTATGTTAATAAAGTAAGTTTCATTCTTGATATGAAAATTATATTTTTAACTTTGAAAAAAATTTTTATAAAAGAAGGTATAAGTCAAGAAGGGAACGCAACTATGGAAGAATTTAAAGGAAATAAAAAATGAAAAATATAGTAATAATAGGTGCAGGTGGACATGCAAAAGTAGTTGCTGATATTATTTTAAAAAGAAAAAGTGAGTTAAATGAAAAATTAAATATTATTGGATTTTTAGATGACAACTATAAAAATTTAAAATATAAGAAAATATTTGATATTTCTATTTTAGGGAAAATGGATTTAATAAAAGAATTTAAAAATAAAGATTACTATTATGTTGTAGCTATTGGGAATAATAAAATAAGAGAAAAAATAGTAAAAGAAAACTCAGAATTAAAATACTATACGGCAATACATCCAAGTGTAATTATTGGAAATGAAGTAGAAATAAAAGATGGAACAGTTGTAATGGCAAATGTTGTAATAAATTCATATTCATATATTGGGAAACATTGTATTTTAAATACGGCTTCTATAATAGAACATGACAATCTAATAGAAGATTACGTTCATATTTCGCCTAACTCTACTTTATGTGGAGGAGTAAAAATAGATAAATATACTTGGGTAGGAGCTGGAAGTACAGTTATTCAAGGAATAAATATAGGAGAAAATAATATGATAGGTGCTGGATCGGTTGTTTTAAATAAAATAGATGGAAATATTATAGTAGTAGGTAATCCTGCTCGAAAAATCGGGGGGGGGGGTACTAAAAACTAACTATAAATATTTTTTTAGAACTAAAAACCTAAACAATAAGAAGGTAGCAGCATGAAAAAATTAGTAATAGTAGGTGCTGGTGGTTTTGCTCGTGAGGTTGCTTGGTTAGTTGAAGAAATAAATAAAAATTTGTTAGAGTGGAATTTATTAGGCTTTATAGATGATAATAAAGAAAATATTCATAAAGAATTAAATGGATACAAAGTTTTAGGAACAACGGAAGATTTAAAAAATTTTTCAGATGATATTTATATAGTTATAGCTATTGGAAATGGAGTTATAAGAGAAAAAATTGTAAAAAAATTAAAAAATAAGAAATTTGCTATACTTATTCATCCTACCGTAAAAATATCAAATACAAATAAAATTGGAGAGGGAACTATTATTTGTGCTGAAAATATTTTAACAGTAAATATAAATATAGGAAAACATGTAATATTAAATTTAGATTCAACTGTTGGACACGATAGTCTTTTAAAAGATTTTGTGACTATTTTGCCTAGTGTAAATATTTCTGGAAATACTAAAATTGAAAAGTATACAACTGTTGGAACTGGAACAAATATTATTCAAGGAATAGAAATTGGAGAAAATGTAGTTGTAGGAGCAGGGACAGTAGTTATAAGAAATATAGAAAATAATTGTACTGCTATTGGGAATCCTGCAAAAATTATTAAAAGAAATTAGGAGCAAAAGTGAAAATTTTGTATATGACGATTAGATATGATATAACTGGAAAGGGTTTATATCAAGATTTTGTAAATGAATTGAATAGAAAAAATCATGAAGTCGTGATTGTGAGAAGTAGTCAAGAAACAAAATTGTTTAGTATAGATAAAAAATTAAAAGTTTTAGATGTAAAAACTGGTAATCCTTTTGAGAAAAATAAATTCAAAAAGGGTATGAATCAAATTTTACTAAATTATTACTTTAAAAGAGCAATAAGAAAAAAATTAAAAACAGAAAAATTTGATTTAATTTTATATGCTACACCGCCTATTACTTTATGTGGAGTAATTAGTTATTGTAAGAAAGAGTATAAAGCAAAAACTTTTCTGATGTTGAAAGATATATTCCCTCAAAATGCAGTTGATTTAGGGATGATAAAAAAGAATA
Organism: Fusobacterium sp.; assembly: GCA_018457305.1. The sequence goes on from JAGYHM010000031.1 coordinate 10,903, forward strand.
GTTTTATTTATAAATACTTTAGAAAAAAAGAAAAAGAGTATTATGAAATATCTGATTTTATAGGTTGTATGTCAAAAGGGAATATAGATTATGTAAAAAAAAACAATCCAGAATTAAGTGAAAAAAAAATAGGTCTTTTTCCTAATTCCATAATAATTAAAAACATTAAGCAAACAATTTTTAATAAAAATAAGACGATATTTATATTTGGAGGAAATCTGGGGATACCACAAAATATAGAAGGTTTATTAAATATAATTGAAAAAATGAAAGATTATCCAAAGGCAGAATTTATAATAATTGGTCAGGGAACAGAAAAAGAAAAGGTGAAACAATTTTACGAACAAAAAAAATTAAAAAATTTTAAGTTTATGTCATATTTGCCTCAAGATGAGTATGAAAAAGTATTGCAGACTGCTGATGTAGGAATTATTAGTTTAGATTCAAGATTTACTATTCCTAATATTCCTTCAAGATTTCAAGCTTATTTAAAGTTAAAAAAGCCAACTTTAGCTATAACAGATACTAACACAGATTTAAAAGAGATGATTTTAGATAATAATTGTGGTTGGTGGTGTAATGCAATAGAACAGCAAACAATTCTTGGAACTATTAGAAAAATTTGTGAGAACAAGGAAGAACAAAAACAAAAAGGAGAAAATGGTTTTAAATATTTATGTAAAGAATTTGATGTTAAAGATAATGTCAAAAAAATAGAAGTTTTTATGAAGAGGAGATAAAAAAATGAGTCTTTTTAAAGAAAAAATATTGTTGATAACAGGAGGAACTGGATCCTTTGGAAATGCAGTTTTAAATCGTTTTTTAAAAACAGATATAAAAGAAATTAGAATTTTTTCGAGAGATGAAAAAAAACAGGATGATATGAGACATTATTTTCAAGCGAAAATGCCAGAAGTAGCAGAGAAAATAAAATTCTATATAGGTGATATAAGAGATATTTTTTCTCTAAGAAATGCGATGTATGGAGTAGATTACATTTTTCATGCAGCAGCATTAAAACAGGTTCCATCTTGTGAATTTTTTCCAGTAGAAGCAGTTAAAACAAATGTGTTAGGAACTGAAAATGTTCTTACAGCAGCTATTGAGGCTAATGTAAAAAATATAGTATGTTTATCAACAGATAAAGCGGCATACCCTGTTAATGCAATGGGGATTTCAAAAGCTATGATGGAAAAAGTTATTGTTGCAAAATCAAGAACAGTTAATCAAGAGATAACAAAGATATCTTGTACAAGATATGGAAATGTTTTATGTTCAAGAGGCTCTGTAGTTCCTTTATGGATTGAACAGATAAAAGCAGGAAATTCAATAACAATAACAGAACCAAATATGACTCGTTTTATAATGAGTCTTGATGAAGCTGTTGATTTAGTTTTATTTGCTTTTAAAAATGGAGTAAATGGAGATGTT
>JAGYHM010000032.1 GCA_018457305.1 Fusobacterium sp.
CAATCCATTAATTAAATATTTAATTTTTTTGTCTAAGAAAATGGGTTCACTACAGAAGGACGCAGGTCGCCTTTTTTTTATAAAATTTTATGGTATAATTAAACTGAATAAAAAATTTTAATTTTTTAAGGAGTATAAAATTATTATGAATATAAAATCTAATAAATTTTTTAAGCTTGTATTTTTTTTAAGTTTATTTTTAAATTTTTCTTCTTTAAGTTTTTCCAGTATTCAAAAACAAGATTTAAGAGTGGAGGGAACTTCATATTATTATTTTGATGCTTTATTTGAAGGAAAAGCTGTTGAAGAAAGAGATAGATATTATTTTAAAACTGGTAAAGCTAATGGTAAATGGATAAATTTTTATAAAAATGGAAATCTTAAATCAATTAGAAATTGGAAAGATGGAAAATTAAATGGAAAATATATTATTTATCTTGAAAATGGAAATAAAGTTAGTGAAGTACATTACACAAACGGCAAAGAAAATGGAAAATATATTCTTTTTTATCCAAATGGACAATTAAGAATAGAGGGACAATATATTGAAGGTAAACCAGTAGGGACATGGAAATATTTTAGTGAAGATGGAAAACTAACTGGAAAAAATATTTTAGAATAATTTTTTTAATTTTGACTTTGTTAATTAAAAAAGTTATAATTAAAGTAACATAAAAAATTAAAATGGAGGTAAAATTATGTTTGATTTAGGTTCAGCAACAGATATGGTATCAAAAGTGGCAGGGGATAATTTTGATTTAAAAGAAATTATTACAGATAAATTTGTAAATGAAAATACAAAATTAGGTTCTGTAAAAGAATTATTAGAAAAAGTGGGAATTGATTCTTTTGATAATATTCAAGAAAAAATTCCTCAATTAGATTCTGTTCTTAGTAATTTTTCAGACTTTGGTTCTTGGAAAGATTTCGTAGCTAAGGCTGCTGGTTCATTTTTAAATAAATAAATTTGACATTTGTAGTATAATATTGTACAATTAGAAAAATTTAAAAAAGAAATATAGGAGAAAATAAAATGAAAAAATATATTGATACTACTTATAGACCCATAGTTCCCTTATAGGGATTTGTACTTGAGTTAATTTTTAACCCTAGATACAAATCCATTTTGCTATGAAAAAAGGAATTGTGTCTATGGTGTTAGTATATTTTTATTTATATTTACTATATATTAAACCATTGAGCATTTAATTATTCTTAATGGTTTTTTTATTTTATTATTTATTGAAAACGGAGGTCAAAAAAATGGTTACAGCAGGATTTGAAACATTGGTTACTTTTGGAATTTATTTAATATTTTTTATGTTGATTGGAATTTATTTTTATTATAAAACAAGTACACATGAAGAATATGTTTTAGGTGATAGAGGAGTTGGTTATTGGGTAACAGCTTTATCTGCACAGGCAAGTGATATGAGTGGTTGGCTACTTTTAGGTTTACCGGGAGCAGTTTATACAAGTGGACTTACTGAAATTTGGGTTGTTATTGGTTTAGTTTTGGGAACTTATTTAAACTGGAAATTTGTTGCTCCTAAACTTAGAGTGCAGACAGAAGAAAATAAATCTTTAACTATTCCAACTTTTTTATCAAAAAAATTAGGAGACAATACAGGAAGAATCAGAAATTTTTCTGCAGTAATTATTTTATTTTTCTTCACAATTTATTCTGCATCAGGTTTAGTTGCAAGTGGAAAATTATTTGAATCTCTACTAGGAATAGATTATAAATGGGGAGTTTTAGTTGGTGGAGGAACTATTATAGCTTACACTTTTTTAGGTGGCTATCTTGCTTGTTGTTGGTCAGATTTTTTTCAAGGTTGTTTAATGTTCTTCGCTATTATAACTGTACCAGTAGTTGCTTATAAAATTGGTGGAGGCTTTAATGGAATTGAAGTTGCAATGGAAGCTAAAAATATTTCTCTAAATATTTTTAAATATTCAAAAGTTTTAAGTTTACCTATAATTATTTCTGGACTTGGTTGGGGACTTGGATATTTCGGGCAACCTCATATCATAGTTAGATTTATGAGTATAGATAAGGTTGAAGATATTTGGAAGTCAAGACTTGTTGCTATGATTTGGGTTATGATTTCTCTTATCGGAGCTATTGCTGTTGGACTTACAGGAATTGCAGTTTTTGCTGATGTAAATACTATTGGTGGAGATGCTGAAAAAATATTTATTTATTTAATTGGAACTTTATTTAATCCTTGGATAGCAGGAATTTTATATGCAGCAATTTTAGCAGCAATAATGTCAACAATTTCTTCACAATTATTAGTTTCTTCAAATACTTTAACAGAAGATTTCTATAAACATATTCTTAAAAGAGAAAAAACTGATAAGGAACTTATTTGGGTTGGTAGAATTTGTATCATAATTATTTTCTTGATTGCAGGCTCTCTTTCAATGAATCCAAACTCAAAAGTTTTATCATTGGTTTCTTATGCTTGGGCAGGTTTTGGTGGAGTATTTTCTCCTGCAATACTTTTCACACTTTATAAGAAAAATTTACATTGGAAAAATGTTTTTGCTTCTATGCTTATAGCAACAGTAACAGTTATTGCTTGGAAAGTTTTAGGGCTTGGTGCAACTATTTATGAAATTGTTCCAGCATTTTTAATAAATTCTATTTGTATTTATACTTTTGAAAAATTTAAAATTTTTAATAAATAAAATTATTTTATTGTAAGAATGATCGCATTTCCTTAAATATTAAAAAAATTTAATCGTGTTGAAAATATTTAATCAACACGATTTTTTTATTAAATTTCTTTATCCCCATCACTAAAAAAAAAATTTATTCGGATACTTGACAAAATGTTGGGGGGGGGGTACAATAGGTTGAATTTTTTCCAAATAATTTCAATGAATGAGTATTAATAAAAATTTTTATTTGAAAGGAGAATTATAGTATATGTGGTGTATAGAATGCGGAAACAAATTAGCTGAAGGTGCAAAATTTTGTATGAATTGTGGAACAAAAATTATGAGAGAAGATGAAAATCTCTCAGAAAACAATTTGAAGTCTAAAGATATTAAAGTCAAGACAAAAAATATAAATTTTTCCTTGTTTGGTTTTAATATGGAAGTCCCAAAAGAAATGAAAGAATATGTTGATATAAGAAATATTTTTGAAAAACAAGCACGGGAAACCTCAAATAATTTTATGAACTCATACTACAATTATGGAGATATTGTTAATTTTTTAAGTAAAGCTAAAGATGATATATACGAATGTTATAGAGTCTCTTGTTCTAAAGCAATAGATATATTACATGATAAAGGGATATATTCGTTTGATTTGCAAAAATTCTATGAAGAAGGATTTGTTCCTAATGTTAAAGAATGGCTAGAAGAATATAATAAAGTTTATTCTGAATATAAAGATATAATGGAATATGGAGAAGCTCAAAAAAATTATCGTGCAATGCGAAAAGAAGGTAGAGGTAAGATGGTAGGTGGAGGATTTGGTCTTGGTGGAGCATTGAAAGGAGCTGCAATGGCAGGAAGTATAAATGCTGTTACTGGAATATTTCATTCAATAGGAAACGGAATAGGAAATTCTTTAACTAATGCAGAAATAAAAGAAAAACTTAATAACTTATTCAGACAAAAAAATTTAAAAGAAATATTTACAAATGCTTCATACAATGACACATTTAATATACATTATCTCTTAATAATTATTTTAAATGATGTTCGCGAAAATCAAATTCCTGTCATTTATGATGAAGATAATTTTAATATGGCCTTGACAATGTTTAATAATATCACAGAAGGGAAAGTAAAAGAGGAATTAAAAGCAAAAGTTTTTTCAGATATGCTTTTTAAATACCCATTTGATGAAGATTTTTATTATTTAGCATTAGATGAGTTTGGAGACGAAAATGGAGAGTTAGAAAAATATGGAAATTTTTTCGGAATAAATGTAACAGAAATGAAAGAAGAGATTGAAAGAGAAAAAAATGCTTTAAATAAATTAGATGAAATAACTTCAGGAAAAGGTGAAGAATTTGAAGAAGCTTTAGAAGATAACTATTTTTTTGAGGAATTAAAAGAAGAAATCGGAAACGACGTAATAAAAAATATTACTTTGGCTTCTTCTTACACAGAAACAAATTATAATAAAGTTGACTTATATTTTTTGTTTGAAGAACTAAATAATAAAGTAGAAAAAAAATTAGAAAATGCAAAAAGTTCATATGCTCAGTTTGAAAAAGATGAAAAATTAATTTTATTAAGTGATTCTACAGCCTTTGGAAGTGGAAAAACAGGATTTATAATTACAAATAGATTTATGTATGGGAAAGGTGCATTTGAAAAACCATGGAAAATTTCTTTCCAAAATATAAATAATTTAGAAATAAAAGATAAAAATACTCTTATTCTTAATGAGTATGAACTTAAATTTTATGCAGCCAATAAAGAAAGTATCGTAGAAGTTTTTTCATTACTTCAATTTATTCTTATGAATCTTAAATATATAGTTCAATAAATAAAAATAGAACTATAATAGAATTTAAAAAGATAAGAAAAATTTATATTTCTTATCTTTTTTTATTTGACAAGTTTTAAAAATTACAGTAAAATTTTTAAAATGACTAAACAGTCATAACAAGAAAGGAGAAAAATCTTGAATAAAAAAGAAAGAAAAAAAGAACTAATTTTAAAAACATTCAAAGAACTAACTATAAATAAAGGTTATAGTAACGTTACAGTAGATAATATCGTTAATGCTTGTTCAATTTCAAAAGGAAGTTTCTATACCTATTTTTCATCTAAAGCTGAAATGCTAGGTATAATTTTAGATGATTTTCATTTAAAATCTAGCGAGTATTTAGAGAACTTAAATAATGAAGTAAACGATTTAGATAAATTTTTAAAGATTTTTTTAGCTCCTCCGACTTCTATAAGTGAGGAACAATATGAAATTGCAATTTTTTTATTTTCTATTTTAAGAAATAGTGAAATTTTAGATAGTGAAAATTACCAAAAAATAAAAAATATTTATGCAACTCGTAAAAAAAATGTTAAAAATATTTTATTAAAATATGAAAATAAGATAAAAATAGATAAAAAATATTTATTCAAATACTCTGAACTTTTAGTTGAGATAAAAGATAATTTTCTATGTTCTCTCTTTATTGATTATAACAGTAAAACTTTTAGATTTAGAAATATAGAAGAATTTTCAAAAAATTATCAAAGTGAAGAAACAAAAGAGCATTTTGAATTTTTATTATTAAGTGTGAAAAAAATATTAAATTAAAAAAGGGGCGACAGCATTCACTGTCGCCTACTCTCGTGGGGACCCTTCCCCTAATCCCCCATATCATTTTATAAATCCTTGTATATTAAAATGGGAGTGTAAAAAAATTTACACTCCCTATTTTTTATAAATTTTTTCCAAAAATTTTTCTACATCATTCCAGGCATCATTTGCCCTGCTCCCATTCCATCTTTTGCTTCTTCTTTTTTATTTGCGACTATAACTTCTGTTGTTAAAAGTAGTGAAGCTATTGATGAAGCATTTTGTATTGCTGCTCTTGTAACTTTCGCTGGATCAATAATTCCTGCTTCTATCATATTAACAAATTTTTCATTTTTTGCATCAAAACCAAATCCTTTTTCATGATTTCTAATTTTTTCTAAAATTACTCCACCATTTAATCCAGAATTTTCTGCAATTTGTTTTACTGGTGCCTCAAGGGATTTTTTAACTATATTTATTCCCATTAAAATTTCTCCAGTTTCTGTTGACTCTTTCATTGAGTCTATAATATCAAGTAAAATTGTTCCTCCACCAGAAACTATTCCTTCTTCAACTGCTGCTCTTGTTGCATTTAAAGCGTCCTCTATTCTCAATTTTCTTTCTTTCATTTCAACTTCCGTTGCTGCTCCAACTTTTATAACTGCAACACCACCAGAAAGTTTTGCTAATCTTTCTTGTAATTTTTCTTTATCATATTCAGAGCTCGTTTCTTCCATTTGAGATTTAATTGATGTAAGTCTTGCTTTTATATTTTCTGCTTCTCCCATACCATCAACAATTACAGTTAAATCTTTTGTAACTTTTACAGTTTTTGCTTTCCCTAATTGCTCGATACTTGCCTCTTCAAGTTTCATTCCTTTTTCTTCTGAAATAACCTCTCCACCAGTCAATATAGCAATATCTTCCAAAATTGCCTTTCTTCTATCTCCAAAAGCTGGGGCTTTTACTGCAACTACATTTAAAGTTCCTCTCAATTTATTTATTACTAATGTAGTTAAAGCCTCTCCCTCTATATCATCTGCAATTATTAAAACAGGTCTTGACATTTGAACTGTTTGCTCTAACAAAGGTAAAAGTTCTTTCATTGAAGAAACTTTTTTGTCTGTTAATAAAATAAATGGATTTCCTAATTCAGCAGTCATTCTTTCACTGTCTGTTACCATATAAGGTGAAACATAACCTTTATCAAATTGCATTCCTTCAACAACCTCAAGAGTTGTTTCCAAAGATTTTGCTTCCTCAACCGTAATAACTCCTGTTTCTCCAACTTTTTCCATAGCTTGTGCTATAAGTTTTCCAATTTCTTCATCTCCTGCTGAGATAGAAGCTACTTGTGAAATTTCTTCGTTAGATTCAATTTTTTTTGCTTTTTGTTTTAAAATTTCAACTGCTTCTTTCGTTGCAAGTTCAATTCCTTTTTTTAAAAACATTGGATTTGCTCCTGCACTAAGCATTTTTAATCCCTCGCTTATAATTGCTTGAGCAAGTATTGTTGCAGTTGTTGTCCCATCTCCTGCTACATCATTAGATTTAATTGCAACTTCTTTTAAAAGAGCTGCTCCCATATTTTCAAAACTATCTTCTAATTCTATTTCTTTTGCTATTGTTACACCATCATTTGTTATTAAAGGTGCTCCATAAGTTTTTTCTAAAACCACATTTCTTCCTCTTGGTCCAAGAGTTGTTTTAACTGCATCAGCTAAAATATTAACTCCTGCTTCTAACTTTTTTCTAGCTTCATCATTAAATTTTATTATTTTTGCCATTTATTTTTTTCCTCCTAAATTTTTTTATAATTTATTATATAAAATTATTTGGCTCGCTACGAGCTAAAGCTCTGCTCGCCCTTTTGGTCGGGGCTATCGCCCCGACACCCTTTCCAAAAAAATATCAAAATTTTATAGAAATAAATTTCTAGGTTTGCACTATGCTAGTATTTAAGAACTTCTAAATAAACCAGTCTCTAAAAAAGTTTCCCCTCTTATTCTATTATTCCTAAAACATCTTCTGCATTGATTATTAAAAGTTTTTCTTCTCCATCTCTAACCATATTTCCTGCATATTTATCATAAATAATTTTATCCCCAATAGAAATTTTTGCTAATTTTTCTCCCTCTCCTAATGCAATAACTTCTCCTATATTTTGCTCTGCTTCTTCCGTTTTACTTGAAAGAATAATCCCACTAGCACTTTTCTTTTCTATTTTTATAGTTTTTATTAAAATTCTTTCTCCAATTGGTCTAATATTCATAATAAAATCCTCCTTATGTAATTTTTTTTATTATATCATAAATTTAAAAAATTATTTATAGTAGAAATATAATTTGACTTTTTATTCCACTTTGATATACACTATAAAAAAGTATTATGGAGGAAAAAAATGAAAAAATGTATGGATATGAATAAATTAAATTTAAGATTAAAAAAAGTAGAAGGACAAATAAAAGCAATTTCTTCTATGATTGAAAAAGATATTCCTTGTGAAGATATTTTAGTCCAAATTAGTGCTATTAGAAGTGCTATACACAAAGTTGGACAAATTATTTTAGAAGGACATATGAATCACTGTATTAAAGAAGCAATAGATGATGGAAATAGTGAAGAGGCTATTGAAAAAATAGAAAAAGCTATAAACTATTTTGCAAAAATAAAATAATTTTTTATATCTATTTATTTAATTTTTTTTGCTTTATTTATATTTTTGAGTTATACTTTAGGTAAGAAGAAAATTTTAAATTTTAGTAGTTATCAAAATTCTAAGGGGGTTTTTATCATGAATAACCAATATAACAAAGAAGGTAAAAAAGAAGGTTTATGGGTAAAAATTTATGACAACGGTGTTGTGCAAGAAGAAAGAAACTATGTCAACGGTGTTAGAGAAGGTATCTATAAATCATATTATATGAATGGACAAGTTGAAATTGTAAAAAATTACAAGGCTGGAAATCTTCACGGAAAATACGAAACTTTTTACAGTGATGGGAAATTAAATTCTGTCCATTATTTAGAAGATGGAAAAATTGTTGGAACTTACGAAGAATTTTATCCAAACGGAAATTTGAAAAAAAGTTCTGAATATATTGATAGCAACAACACTTCTAAAAATATAAAATATTTTCCAAATGGTGCTGTTAAAATTGATGTAAATATAAAAAATGGTTATCTTGCTGGAGAATATAAAGAATATCACTCTAACGGAAAATTATTTAAAGAATGTTTCTACGGAGAACATGGGAAATTAGAAGGACCTTATAAAGAATATGATGCTGAAGGAAATTTAAAAAAAGAAAGTATCTTTAAAAATGGTATAGAAGTTTAATTTATAGTTGTTTCAATTATTACAAAATTAGTTGACTTTTGACTATTTCTATGATATTATATATGTATAGTAATAAAAGATACTAAAAAATTTAAAGAAAATCAAGGAGGAAATAGATATGTTAACTTATGAAAGTTTAAACAAATATTTATCAAATTTATCAGTTTTAATAACTAAAACTCATAATATTCACTGGAATGTTGTAGGAGCTCAATTCGTTCCTATTCATCAATATACAGAAGAACTATATGATTTTTATTTTGATAAATATGATTCAGTTGCTGAAATTATAAAAATGAAAGGTGAATTTCCATTAGTAAAAATTACTGATTATTTGAAATTAGCTACTGTGGAAGAAATTGATGCTAAAGATTTTAGTTCAGTTGAAGCTTTAGAATTAGTTAAAAAAGATATTGAGCTTATGCTTAATGATGCTCTTCAAATAAGAGAAGAATATGATGCTAGAGGTGAATTCTTAATAGTTAACGAGTTTGAAGATCATATAACTCATTATGTAAAACAACTTTGGTTCATTAAATCAATCTTAAAAAATAACTAAAAAATATAAAAGGAACTCATTGAGTTCCTTTTTTTTATGTTTAAATTTAATTTTTTGGCTCACCCGCTTCGCTTGCTCGCGGATGTGTCGCCTTGGCGACTCCACTTACTTTAAGGCTTCACCTTATACTTTTATTGAATAAAAGTATCTAAGAGTTCTTTACTTAATTATTATAAAAATATTTTTAGTAGCCCAATTTTTTTATTTACTTTTAATGTAATCTAATATTTTTTGATGTTCAGGTTCTACTCTTTTAAAATATCTTGTATAAGAAATCAAAGAAGTATAAAAATAATTATTTTTTTGTTGATAAAATTCTTCTGGTATAAAAAATCTTATTTTTTTCTCTAATCTTTTTAAATTTTTTAAATAATTCTCTATTAAATCAATATCTTCAACTGTTTGCTCTGAATTTTCTTCTAAAATTTCACTTAATCTTTTTCTCAAATTTTTACTGTACTCTGAATTTAATTTTTTTATTTCCAAAAAATCTTCTTTAATTTCAGCAACTATATCAACATTAAAATCTGATAGAAATTCTTCTACCACACTTAATCTAACATACTCATTGTTTCCTGTAAAAAAACCTCTTATTTTATTTCTATCTCCAAATATTCTTTCTGAAAGATAATCTAAATAATTTTTACTTATATAAATTTTTTCTGTTTTCACAATATTCCCAAATCTTGTTATAATTTTATTCACACTATGAAATAAATGTGCTCTCCCATTTCTATAACGAAAATCTGCCACTTTTTTTAAAAATTTTGTATCTTTTTCCATCTTTCTCTTCCCCTCCTAACTACTAACTTACACCTAAGAAAGTTACTGCTAATTTAAAATATACCATCAATGCTGCTGTATCAACTATTGTTGTTATTAAAGGACTTGCCATTATTGCGGGGTCAATCTTTAATGTTTTTGCAATAAGAGGTAATGCTCCCCCTATCATTTTTGCAATTATTATCGTTACAAGCAAACTTCCACAAACAACAAGCGAAAGATTTAAGTCCATTTTATTTATATAAAAAATTCTTAAAAAATTTATACTTGCCAAAATTATTCCAACAACCACACTTACTCTAAATTCTTTCCAAATAACTTGAAAAATATCTGACATTTCAATTTCTTCAAGAGCTATACCACGAATAACAAGTGTTGATGATTGTGCTCCTGCATTTCCACCTGTTCCCATTAACATAGGAATAAACATTGCTAATACAACAACTGACTGTAATATTCCCTGATATTTTTCAATTACAAGTCCAGTAAGAGTTGCAGAAATCATCAAAACTAAAAGCCATACTATTCTATGCTTTGCCAATGAAAAAACGGATTCTTTTAAATATTCTTCATCAGATGGATTCATTGCCGCCATTTTTTGTAAATCTTCTGTATTTTCTTGGTCAATTACATCCACTATATCATCTACCGTGATAACTCCAACTAATCTATTGTCATTATCAACAACAGGCATCGTAGTAACATCATATTTTCTAAATAATGCTGCTATTTCTTCTTGGTCATCTTTTGTTCCAACACTAGCAATATTAGTATCCATTTCATCTTCTATTAAATTTTCATCATTTGATAAAATCAATGTTTTTAGTGAAATCTCTCCCACTAATTTTCTACTCTTATCTATTACAAAACAAATATCTGTTTCTTCTTTATTCCTTGCTATTTTTCTATAATAAGAAATTGCCTGCTCAACTGTCATATTTCCTTTAAAAGATATATACTCAACTGTCATAACACTTCCAGCTGAATTTTCTGGATATTTTAAAAATTGATTTATTAAATTTCTTTTATCTGCCGAAGTATTTTGTAAAATCTTATCTACTATATTTGCCGGCATTTCCTCTATAAAGTCAACCGTATCATCAAGATACATTTCTTCAATTATATCTCTTATCTCTTCATCTGTTATATTCTCTATAACTTCCAATTGTTTCTCTGGTGGTAAATAGGAAAAAACTTCTGAAGATAAATCTTTCGGTAGAATTTTAAAAATAACTAAACATTTTTCCTGCGGAAAATCCTCAAAAAGTTCTGCAATATCTATTGGGTTTTCTTCAATTAAAATTTCTCTTAATTCAGCTAATTTATTTTTTTCAAGTAATTCAATTATTTTTTCCAATTTACACCTCCACTAATTTTATTTTTGATACCTCTCAATAAAATCTTTTTTAAATTCTTTAAATCTATTTTCTTTTATTGCTTCTCTTGCTGCTTTCATAAGATTTATTAAAAAATATAAATTATGATAAGAAGTCAGTCTAAGCCCTAATACTTCTTGTACTTTTATTAAATGTCTGATATAAGCTCTTGTATAATTTTTACAAACATGACAAGCACATTCTTCATCTAGTGGCTTAGTGTCCTCTGAGTATCTTGCACTCTTTATAACTAATCTTCCATCTTTTGTAAAAACTGTTCCGTGTCTTGCAAGTCTTGTTGGTTGAACACAGTCCATCATATCAATTCCACTTTCAACTGCATTTAACATATCTACTGGTTCTCCAACTCCCATTAAATATCTTGGTTTATCTTCTGGACATTTTTCTACTATGTAATCTAAAATTCTATACATATCTTCTCTTGGCTCTCCAACAGCAAGTCCACCTATGGCATAACCAGAAAAACTTTCATTCATTTCTAAAAGTTCATTCAAACTTTTTTCTCTTAAATCTTCATAAATTCCACCTTGTACTATTGCAAAAAGTC
>JAGYHM010000033.1 GCA_018457305.1 Fusobacterium sp.
GAGTAAAACTTTATACTTATAAAAAAAGGTCTTTATGGAAGTCAATTTTAGTAAACCATTTACTTCCAGGAGCAATCACTATTTTTTTATTTTCACCGTTATTTATAATTTTTTTTATTTTTTCTTTATCTTCTGTTGATGGATAAAGTTCCAATTCATATCTATTATCTTTTTCATCTATAAAGCTTAAAAGTTTTTCAACTTCATGTTTACTTTTATCATACTTAATTTTTTTATTATATACCCAAGAAAAAGAAGAAATATCATAACCTATTTTAGTTTTTGCTCCACTTAATAAAGTCAAAAGGCTACTTCTCATATATCTATGTGGACAAAAACAAATATCAATTTTAATTTTTCTTAAATTTTTAACTAATTTTACAAAGGCTTTAAAGCCTCTGTCTTTTTTCTTTTTATCATAGACAATAATTTCTTTAAGTTTAGGATTATTTTTTAAAATTTCCTTTCCTAACGGAGTTGTTAAAAAATAAATATTTGCATTTTTATATTTATCGGCTATTTTTGAGATAAGAGCAGTTGCTAAAACTATATCCCCTATAAAAGCCGTGTGAATTATTAAAATATTCATCTTATTCCCCATTATAAACTTAAACTTTCTTCCAAAGCATTAACTATTTCATCTTCAATTCCTAAATTATATTCATCAAAATAAGGATTTTTATAATTTTCTTTACTATTATCTTTATCTGGAATTATATATTTTACATTTTCCTCTGAATAAATATTGAAAACTCCCCATCTAGTTGGGTGTTGAGTTTTTTTATTTGGATAAATAGCAACTATTTTTTTATTTAGTGCTCCAGCAATATGAGTAGGACCTGTTGAAGCTCCAAAATATACGTCTGCTTTTTCAATTATTCCTGCTGTATTCATTATGCTTGAACCATTCGCAAAGATAAAAATATTTTCTTTTGAAATACTTTCTTTCAATTTTTCTGCTCTTTCTTCATCATTGATATGACAAGTGATTATAAGTCCTAATTTATTCCCATACTTCTCCAATATTCTACTTAGAATATTTACATATTCTTCATCTCTTAAATTTTTTGCAGAACCTCCAATAAATGGGTTTACAACTAAAATTTTATCGTATTTATCTAAATTATTTTCTTTAAAATATAAATTTGCTACCTCAATATTATTTTCACTTAAAACTAAATCAGTATTTATCTCAAAAGATGCTCTAAATCTATTTGGATTTAATTTTTTTATTAAGTCTAAATTATATTCGGCTTCATTTTTTTTAGAAAAAGAACGCTTTTGCAAAACTCCCTTATTGTAAGTCAAAAATGAATTTGCTTTTGAAATAGGTCCTATTTTTGTTTTTGCCTTGCTTGCCTTTGCAAGTTCTGCAACATAATCATCATTATAAAGAGCAATAAATACATCTGCCTTAAAGTATGCGATTTTTTCTAAAAATTCTGTTTTTGTAAAATCATCTATTTTAATAATTCTATCCACATAAGGTAAATTTCTCACGATATCATAATTATATTTTCTAACTAAGACTATAATTTCAGCATGAGGATACATTCTTCTCAACATGTAAAAACTAGGTATTGATAAAATTAAATCTCCTATTTTGTCTGTTCTTGAAACTAAAATCTTTTTAATTTCCATTTTTTTTCAACTCCATCTTTTATATAACTTTTATTTTTATAAATTTCCCTAAGCTTATAATATTTAACCATTGTGTATAAAGAGCTTGTTGTTGCTAATAAAAAACCTTCCAGTCCATCTAAAAATCCTAATCTAAATATGTACATTCTGATAAATTTATAAAATGGATTTAAAACTATTTGAAAAATATTAGACTTTTTATTTTTTTGATAGTATTCAATTGCACCTAAAGTAGTGTACTTATTAAACTTATTAAAATAGTCTTCTAAATCCGAATAACTATGATGATAAATATATTCTTCAATTTTTGAAATTTTTAAATCTGTTTTAAATTCCTCATGAACATTTTTTTGATCAAATCTACCAGCGTTTTTTTTGAATAATCTTATTCTGTAAGTATTACTCCAGCCACCATATTTTATTTTTTTTCCAAAACACACTGACATAAAATTTATCTCAAAAATTTCTCTATCACTTTTTGAATTATTTTTTACCTCTATAATTTTTTCTTTTAATTTAGGTGAAATTTCTTCGTCAGCATCTATATTTAAAATCCATTCAGAAGTAGAATATTCTATTGCTTTATTTCTTTGTGCTCCAAAACCAAGCCATTTTTGATAATAAAATTTTGCCTCATATTTTTTAGCAATCTCTTCTGTTTTATCAGTAGAACCACTGTCAACAATAACAATTTCATCTGCAAATTCTTTTACAGATTTTAATGTTCTTTCTAAATTTTTTTCTTCATTCAAAGTTATAATAGCAACAGATAAAGTCATAATACCCTCTTTTGATTTTTCTCTTAAATTTATTTTATTCTTAATTTTAACAAAAATACAACTAAAATACAACTTAAAAAAATTTATATAAAAAAAAAATAATGGTAAAAAAATCTAAAATTTGCTACAATTTAAAAGCTTACATATATAATCTTAATCGGAGGAAATTATTTTGACTAGTTTATCAGAAAAAAATCTAAAAAATAAAATCTTAGTAGCAATATTTTTTTTATATGGGATAAGTATTTTTACTTCAAAATTTGGAATTAGTTTATTTGGTGGCTCATTAGCTTTAATTTCAATTTTTTCTTTTACTAAGATGAGAGAAGAGTTTATTATAGAAAAGAGTATAGACTACAAAAATATTTTATATCTTTCTTTTTTTATATTTGTTTTAGGAATAATTTTCCAATATTTTTCCTTAGGAGGAATAAAAAGTTCAAGTGTCTTTTTTTATAGAACTTATTTTCTTTTAATTTTACCCTTTACTATCTATTTTCTTAATAAGTACAACTTTATAAAATATTTATTTAAAATAATGGAACTAGCTCTTTTTATGGCTATTCTAAAAAGTTTCTATAACTTCTATTATGTCTATAATTTAAAGTATGAGTATTGGATTAGAGTAACTAGTTTTTTTGATATAATGAGATGGGGTATAGTTTTAGTAATAGGACTATTATTTGTCTTAGCTAGATTAGATATTAATCTAAAAAAAGAAAATATTTTTTCATGGATAGTTTTTTTTAGTGGAATAATTAGTTTAGTCTTAAATAACTCAAGGGGTCCTTTTTTATCTTTTATTTTAGCTTCTTTATTTTATGTAATTATTAGCAAAAAATTTAAAGTGGGGCTATCTATTCTTTTAATAAGTGCCTTTCTTTCATTTGGAGTTTCTAAGTATAACTCTAATATTATAAAAAATTTTATTACTAGAATAGTAAGTATCAATGAGAGTAAGCACGGTGGTAATGCTGCTAGAATATTTATGTGGAATGAAAGTTTAAATTTTATGACCCAAGCTTCTAAAAATAATAAAAAATTATTTTTATTTGGAACTGGTTTAGATAGCTCTAGGATGAAAAGAAGAAGTGAAGTTTTCCAAAATTATTTGCAAAATAAAAAAGAATATGAAAATTTAAGTGAAGATGTTAAACGTGGAGTTTCTTTTATGGACGCCCATAATTGCTATTTAAATAGATATTTAGAAACAGGGGTCTTATATACGTTCATCTATTATTTATCCTTACTTTTTATTATCTTTAAGGTCTTTAAAAATTATATAGCTACCAAAAATAATTATGTTTTAGCTTCTCTATCTGTTGTATTAGCTTATGCTTTTTGTGGAATTTTTTATGGTTATCCAGCTCCTTATGAAACTTTTACTTTTATGTTTCTTTTGAGTTTGGGGTTGATTAAAAATAATCTTGAAAAATAAAATTTTTCTCAATTAGAATTTAATTACTTAAATAAAGCGAGCAAGCTAAGATTTATTTTAAAAATTTTTCTTGAATATTTTATTTTATTTGATATACTGTCAGTATAAGTTTAATTATATATTTTTTAAGTACTTTTTAAAGTGATTTTAAAAATATAAATAGTTAATAATATTTTTAAAGGAGGAAAAATTAAATGGCAAAAATAGTTGAATGTGTACCAAATTTTAGTGAAGGGAAAGATTTAGAAAAAATTGAAAAAATCGTAGCACCTTTCAAAAATAATTCTAAAATTGAATTGTTAGGTGTAGAACCTGATAAAGATTATAATAGAACTGTTGTAACTGTAATGGGGGATCCAGATGAAGTTAAAAAAGCAGTTATAGCATCTATCGGACTTGCAACAGAACTTATAGATATGAACTCTCATAAAGGTGAACATAAAAGAATGGGAGCAACAGATGTTGTGCCTTTCATTCCTATAAAAGAAATGACAGTTGAAGAATGTAACGAAATCTCAAGAGAAGTTGCAAAAGCAGTTTGGGAGCAATTCAAACTTCCAGTATTCTTATATGAAGATACAGCAACTGCTCCAAACAGAGTATCTCTTCCATCTATAAGAAAGGGAGAATATGAAGGAATGGCAGAAAAAATGAAATTAGAAGAATGGGCTCCTGATTTTGGAGAAAGAGCACCTCATCCTACAGCTGGAGTGACTGCAATAGGTTGTAGAATGCCTTTAGTTGCATTTAACATAAACTTAGATACAGACAATGTTGAAATTGCTAAAAATATAGCAAAAGCAATTAGATTCTCAAGTGGAGGATTTAAACATATTCAAGCAGGACCTGCTGAAATTAAAGAAAAAGGAATTGTACAAGTTACAATGAACATTAAAGATTTTACAAAAAATCCTATTTACAGAATTTTTGAAACAGTTAAAATGGAAGCAAAAAGATATGGTGTTAATGTAACTGGAAGCGAAATTATTGGAGCTGTTCCTATGGCTGCATTAACTCAATCATTAGAATATTATTTAGGTCTTGAAGATTTTGATGAATCAAAAGTATTAGAAACAAAACTTATAAAATAATTTATTATGATATAGGGGCTATTATATTTCTAAATAAAATTTCCCCACATAAATAAATTTATAATTTTTTTGTTTTGGCTCGCTACGGGCTAATGCCCTGCTCGCGGGTGGCGACGGAGTGCCGTCGCCTCACACTTAAAAAAATTATATTTAAGGGGCTGTTTCAACAGTCCCTTCTTTATTAAAATAAAAATAAAGTAGAAATAAAAAAGGAGGGTAGACGATGGTAGATTTAATATTATATAACATAGGGCAACTAATAACTTCAAAAGAATTAGATGACAGCAAAAGAATGGATAATATTGAAGTTTTAGAAAATGCTTATGTCGTTATAGAAAATGATAAAATTCTTGCAGTGGGAGAGGGAGATGTTCCAAAAGAATATTTAGTCCCAACTGCAGAAATGGTAAACTTAGAAGGGAAATTAGTAACACCGGGACTTATAGATTCACATACACATTTAGTTCATGGAGGTTCAAGAGAAAATGAATTTGCTATGAAAATAGCAGGTGTTCCTTATTTAGATATTCTTGCAGCAGGTGGAGGAATATTAAGTTCTTTAACTTCTACAAGAAAAGCAACTCATCAAGAGTTAATAGATAAAACTTTAAAAAGTTTAAAATATATGCTTGAATTAGGTGTTACAACTGTTGAAGCAAAAAGTGGTTACGGTCTTAATTTAGAAAATGAATTAAAACAATTAGAAGTAACTCAAATGTTAGGCTATTTGCAACCAGTTACATTAGTTTCAACATTTATGGCTGCTCATGCAGTTCCACCTGAATACAAAGAAAATAGAGAAGCATATATAGAAGAAGTTATAAAAATGCTGCCAATAGTTAAAGAAAGAAATTTAGCAGAATTTTGTGATATTTTCTGTGAAGATAAAGTTTTCTCTGTGGAAGAAAGTAGAAAAATTTTATCTGCAGCTAAAGAGTTAGGATTTAAGTTAAAAATTCATGCCGACGAAATTGTTTCTTTAGGTGGAGTTGAACTTGCAGCAGAACTTGGTGCAACAACAGCAGAACATTTAATGAAAATAACTGACGATGGAATAAAAGCTTTGGCTAATAGTAATGTAGTGGCAGATTTATTGCCTGCAACTTCATTCAATTTAATGGAACACTATGCTCCGGGAAGAAAAATGATAGATGCTGGAATACAAGTTGCTTTATCAACAGATTATAACCCTGGTTCTTGTCCATCAGAAAATTTACAATTTGTTATGCATTTAGGAGCAGCACATGTAAAAATGACTCCTATTGAAGTATTCAAATCTGTAACTATAAATGCAGCAAAAGCTGTTGATAGACAAAACGAAATCGGTTCAATAGAAGTTGGTAAAAAAGCAGATATCGCAGTATTTGACGTCCCAAACATGGATTATTTCTTATATCATTTTGGGGTTAATCATACTGAGAGAGTTTATAAAAATGGAAAATTAGTTTTTAAAAGATAAAAGGCGACCAGCGAAGCGAACGAGCCAAAAAAGTAGTATTAAATAATTAAAATAAAAAATATTAGGAGGAATAAAATGAAATTAGTAGAAATGGATTTAATTAAATTTTTAGACACAGTTGATTCTGACTCACCTGCACCTGGTGGAGGTTCAGTAGCAGCTTTAGCTTCTTCATTAGGAGTAAGTTTATCAAGAATGGTTGCTTATTTAAGTTTTGGAAAGAAAAAATATGAAGCATTAGCAGATGATGTTAAGACTGGATTTGTTAAAAACTTTGATGAATTATTAAAAATTAAAGATGAATTAAATGCTTTAATTGATAAAGACTCAGAAGCATACAATACTGTTATGGCAGCATTCAAATTACCAAAAGAAACTGATGAAGAAAAAGCAGTAAGAAGTGCTGAAATTCAAAGATGTACAAAACTTGCTATTCAAACTCCTTATGATATAGTTGTATTGTCTGGGAAAGCAATTTCTCTTTTAGGAACTATATTAGATAATGGAAACCAAAATGCAATCACTGACATTGGAGTAGGAACAATGCTTCTTATGACAGGACTTGAAGGTGGAATTTTAAATGTAAAAGTAAATCTTTCTTCTATTAAAGATGAAGAATATATTGCAAAAATAAGTTCTGAAATTTCAAAAATCAGAGATGAAGCAGAAAAAGAAAAAGTAAGAATAATGGAAATTGTAAACGCAGCTTTATAAGAAAATTTCAAATAAAAATATGCTAGTTTGACTAGCATATTTTTTATATTATATGATTTTTTCTTGGCTCGCCACGACCTTAACAGTCTGCTCGCCTCTCTCATGGGGGCTTTGCCCCCACAAACCCCTAAAAATTCTTTTTATAAGATTTAATTGTCGGGGCTATAGCCCCGACCAGAAAGGCGAACAGGACTTTTAAGTCCGTAGCGAGCCCTTAATTTTTATTTATCTCTCTTAATTCCTCAATTAAAATTTCTTTTGCTTCTGCTCTTTTATTTTTTGGAACAAAAACAAAGAAAGACATATTATTAAATTTATGAAAATTTTTCTGTGGCAATAAGTCTGCCAACTTCCTATCTTCTCCATTAAGCAATAAATCTATTGGAGCTTCTTTTGTGGAATTATAAAATTTATTATATTTCGTAATAACAAAAACTTCTCCCTCTTTTAAATTTAATTTTTTTTCAATATTTTTAGTTATTTTTTCAATATTTTTTTCATTCTTAATTATTTCTACAAGTTTTTCAGAAGAATCTATAATTTTATTTTTAATTAAATAATTCTCAAAATCTTTATACTCATAAATAGTTTTCCACAATGTTTTTAAAAATTTTCTCTCAAATAATTGGGCTATCGTATTTTGATTAAATTTATGAGCTTTGTTTTCCAATGAATAAATATATATTTTTCTAAGATGGGAAAAAATTTCATCATCTGTAATTAACATATCGGTTATTGCCTTTGGAGAAAAAAATTCTTTTCCATTTAATTCTTCTAAATATTTCCCATTTTCTTCTTCATAAAGTTCAATACACTTTTTAAGTATTCTTCCCATTACATAATCCGTATAAATTGAAATATGATGATGATATACCCAAAGATACAATAAATCTCTCGAGTCCACAACAGACTGAACTGCTGGAATTGCCTTTGCTATATACTTTAATTTTTTATCTTCCGATATAGTAAGACAAGCCAGTAATCTTTTAATATCCATTTTAGGTGCTATCTCACCAGTCATATGGTTATCTCTCATCAAATAATCAAGCTTATCTACATCTATTGAATCCGAATTTAAAATATTTATACAAATATTTTTATCCCAATTTTCTTCATCTTCATATAAATTTCCAATAATACATCTACAAATAAAAGAAATATCTATGTTCTCATCTATATTTTTTAAAATTTTATAAAATTTTCTTAAAATACAATAACAAGATAAAAGTTCATGTTCTTTTCCCATTATTTTATTTTCTTTATTAAAAAAAGTTTTTTGTACATCAATTTTATCTGAATATTCATTTCTTATATTTTCATAAATTTCTTCTTTAAGTAAAAATTTTTCTCCTAAGTGTGAAAAAGGTGGGTGTCCTACATCGTGTAAAAGAGAAGCTAATTTAATATGTAGTCTTAAATAAGAAATTCTTTCTTCACTTAAATTAAATTTTTTGAAATCATTTTTAATTGTATCAAAAAAAATACAAGCTAACTGCATTACTCCAAGAGAATGCTCGTACCTTGTATGATTAGTTGAGGGAAAAATATAAGAACATGAAAGTTGTTTTACTCTTCTTAATCTTTGAAAAGAGGCAGTATCAATTATAGTTTGTAAAGTTTCATCTATATCAATATAACTATGAACTAAATCTTTAACAACTTTTATTCCCATATTTTTCACTCCTTGTATTCTTATTATTTTCTTGGCTCGCCCGCTTCGCTGCTCGCCTTTCTGGTGGGGGCTTCGCCCCCAAAACCCCGAATAAAAAATAAATAACTTATTTTAATTCTTCTTCATATTTTTTTAAATTATCAAGTGCTGGTTTTGCTATGAAAACTATACAAGTAATATTTATAACTGTCATTATTCCAAGTCCAAAATCTGCCAATGACCAAACAAATAAGTCTTGTTTTATCCCACCTATATATATCATAAGTATAACTAAAACTTGATAAACTATATTTAAACTTTTATGTGAAGTTAAATAATAAATTGCACTCTTTCCATAAAACACAACTGCCAATATTGTAGTCAAACAAAAGAAAAACATTAAAACTACAACGAAAGGTGCTCCTATACTTCCTATATGATGACTAACTGCAGCTTGGAATAATTCCATTCCAGATAAATTTTTAGTTAAACTTGCAGGTGCTAATAAAATTATAAATGCCGTAGCACTACAAATAACTAAAGTATCTATGAATACTCCAAAAACTTGTACCATCCCTTGCTTTGCTGGATTATTTTCTTCTACTGCTGCTGCTGCATAGTTAGAATTTCCACTTCCTGCTTCATTTGAAAATAAACCTCTTCTAACTCCATTCATAACTGCAACTCCAAATAATCCTCCAAATATTTGCTCTCCACCAAATGCTTGATAGAAAATATTTGAAATCATTGAAGGAATTTCTGTTATATTTGTTATCAATATATAAAAAACTAAAATTATATATGTAATTGCCATAATTGGAACTACTTTATTTAAAGTTACTATTATAGAATCTCTTTTTGTTCTATTCAATAAAATTATAGAAACTACTATTGCAACAACTATTGATATAATTTTATTAAATTCTATATTAAATAAATTAAAATTATATACACTTGTAATTGAACCTGTAATTGAGTTAGACATTATTTGTATAACTCCCAAATAACAAACTATTGAAGCTAGTGCATAAATAATTCCAAGCCATCTCATATTCAGTCTATCTTCTATGATAAATGGTGTTCCTCCAACCTTTTCTCCGTTTTCATTTTTTCTCCTATATATTACAGCTAAACTTGCTTCCACAAAAGCAGTTGCTGAACCTAAAATTGCAACTAGCCACATCCAGAAAACTGCACCTGCTCCTCCAACTGAAACTGCAGCAACAACTCCTGCTATATTTCCTGCTCCAACTCTACAAGCTGTACCTAGGAAAAAAGTTTCAAGTGAACTAACTCCGTCTTTATTTTTATTTCCTTTAAATAAAACTTTGGCAATTTTTCCAAATAATCTAAATTGCATAAATCTAGTTCTAAAAGAAAAATATAGAGCAGCTCCAATAAGCATATACACAAGTATATTTTTTCCCCATAATAATCCATTCACATAATCTACAACCACATTTACGTAATTCATTTTTCTGCCTCCTTAATTGAGCCCTTAAAAATTTTGCCAAATTTATAATACTATTTTGCTAATTTTATAATACTCTTTTTCTTTTTTTAAATATTTTAAGTATTATTATAGCATAGTTTCTTTTTTTTTCAAAATAAAATTTTATATATTTCACTCATATTTAAATATTTTCTAAGAAGTTTCTCCAGTTTATCGTACTCTTTATCTTTAAAAGAAAGAAAACTTTCAACTTCTTCCACTTGTTTTAAATTCTTTTTTTCTCTCAATATATTTAAAAATGAATTAGTAAATTCTGAATTATCAAAAATTCCATGAATATATGTAGCGAAGATATTCCCCTTGCAGATTACATTTTTATTTATATTTGTTTTTCCTTGATGAATTTCATAGCCTTCTATTTTCATTCCACTTAATTTTTTTAAAATTCCCTCATCTGCATCTATTATTTTTTCAACTTGTTCTGTCTTTTTTAATGCTCCAAAAGTTGTTTCATAATCAAAGAAATTAAAACCTTCATTTTCTAAAACTTCACTTTCTAATTTTTCTGGATCATATATTTTCTTTCCTAGCATTTGCAGTCCACCACAAATTCCGACTATAACTGTTCCTTTTTTCTCTTGTTCTTTTATTTTTTCAAAAATTCCTTTTTTCTTTAAGTCCATTAAATCTGTTATTGTATTTTTACTCCCGGGAATAATTATTATATCTTCATTGCCAAGTTGATTTTTTTCTGTTACATATTGAACTCTAACATCATCAAAACTTTTAAAAATATGAAAGTCTGTAAAATTAGACATTTTTTTACTTTTTATAATAGAAATATTTATATATTTTTCTGAACCAAAATCTTGATTATTTTTTCTATCTCCATCAGATAAACTATCTTCTTCCTCTATTTTTAAATTTTCATAGGGAATAACTCCCAAAAATTTTATATCCAAACCTTCTGCCTTAAATTTTTCTTCCAGTATATCAATGGCAGGTTTTAATAAATCTACATCTCCCCTAAATTTATTTATAATTATACCCTTAATTCTCTTTCTATCTTTTTCATCTAAAAGCATAACTGTTCCATAAAGAGAAGCAAAAACTCCACCTATTTCTATATTCCCAACTAAAATTACAGGAGCCTCTACAAGCTCTGCCATCCCCATATTAACAATATCATAATCTCTTAAATTTATCTCGGCAGGACTTCCTCCACCTTCAAGCACACAAATATCAAAATTATTTTTTATATATTCGTATCTATCTTTTACTATTTCTTTTAATTCAGAAGTTTTAGAAAAATATTCTTTTGCCTCAAAATTTGCAACTGCTTTTCCGTCAACTATCAACTGAGAATTATTATCAGCATTAGGTTTTAATAAAATTGGATTCATAAAGGCTCTTGGGATTTGATAAGCACATTCTGCTTGTATAACAGTTCCTCGGCTCATCTCTAAACCATCTATATCTACAAAAGAATTTAAAGCCATATTTTGTGATTTAAATGGCGAAACCTTATAACCATCTTTTGCAAAAATTCTACATAGTCCTGCAACTATTAAAGTTTTTCCAACTGATGAACCTGTCCCTTGAATCATAATTTTTTTATGCATAATAAT
>JAGYHM010000034.1 GCA_018457305.1 Fusobacterium sp.
TATTTGAGTATTTTAGATTAGGAGGAATAAAGGTGAATCAAAAAAAGATAGAAGAAGCTTTTTTTGAAGTTGTAAATGCTTTGGGAGAACTAGAAAATAAAAAAGAACTTGAGGAAACACCAAAAAGAATAGCAAGTAGTTATGGAGAAATTTTTTCTGGAATAGGCAAAGATCCAAAAAAAATTTTAACAACGACTTTTGAGGTAGAAAATAAAAATATAGTTATAGAAAAAAATATAGATTTTTATTCTATGTGTGAACATCATTTTTTACCATTTTTTGGAGAAATTTCTATTGCTTATATACCGGACGGAAAAATTTTTGGTTTCGGCGATATAGTCAAATTAGTAGAAATTTTGTCAAGAAGACCTCAAATTCAAGAAAGATTAACAGAAGAAATAGCAAAATATATGTATGAAATTTTAGCTTGTGAAGGGGTTTATGTTTATGTAGAGGCAAAACATTTATGCTTATCAATGCGTGGACAAAAAAAAGAAAATGCTAAAATCATAACAACAGGGCTTAAGGGAATTTTTGAAACAGATAACCTGAAGAGAATGGAAGTGTTAAATCTTTTGAAATAAGGAGCAAAAATAAAAATGGATAAAATATATATAAATGATTTGGAATTTATAGGTTATCACGGAGTGTTTGAGGAAGAAAAAAAATTAGGACAAAAATTTTTAGTGAGTCTTGAACTTTTTACTTCTTTGAGAGAAGCAGCGAAAAACAATGATATTTCTCATACAACTCACTATGGTTTAGTGTCAGCCGATGTTGAAAAAATATTTTTTTCAAAGAAATATGATTTGATAGAAAGTTTAGCAGAAGATATAGCAAGAGAAATTTTAAAAAAATATAATTTAATTGAAAAAGTAAAAGTAAAAATAAAAAAACCATGGGCACCTGTTGGAATAATTTTAGATAATGTCGCAGTTGAAATAGAAAGAAAATGGGATATTTCTTATTTGTCTTTGGGTTCTAATATGGGAAACAAAAAAGAAAATTTAGAAAAAGCAATAGAAGAAATTTCTAAAATAGAAGACACTTTTATTTTATCTAAGGCTGAAATAATAGAAACAGAACCTTTTGGTTATACAGAGCAAGATAATTTTTTAAATACTTGTATAGGAGTTAGAACTTTATTAACAGCGAGAGAATTATTAGAAAAATTATTAAAAATAGAATTAGATATGGGCAGAGAAAGAAAAATTAAGTGGGGGCCTAGAATTATAGATTTAGATATTATTTTCTATAATAAAGATGTATTTGAAGAAGATGATTTAATAATTCCTCATCCATATATGGAGCACAGAGGTTTCGTTTTAAATCCATTAAGTGAAATAGCAGGAAGTTTTGTCCACCCTTTACTTTTAAAAAGAGTGAGTACTCTAAAAAAGGAGTTAGAAGAAAATGAAAAATAAAATAGGAAAAATTTCTAAATTAAAGTGTAGAAATAGAGAAATTATTTTAGGGGAAAGAACTTTAATAATGGGAATAATGAATATGACTCCTGATTCTTTTTCTGATGGGGGGAAATATAATCAACTTGACTTAGCAATGAAAAGAGCAGAGCAACTTGTAAAAGATGGAGCAGATATTTTAGATATAGGCGGAGAATCAACAAGACCCGGTCATGTTCAAATAAGTTCAGAAGAAGAAATTGAAAGAATTTATAAAGTTATAGAAAAGATTTCAAAAGAAATAGATGTTACAATATCATCAGATACTTACAAACACGATGTTGCAAGAGAAGCATTAAAAGCAGGAGCACATATAATAAATGATGTTTGGGGTTTGCAATACGATAACGGAGAAATGGCAAAATTGTGTAAAGAATACGAAGCACCAATTATAGTTATGCATAATCAAAATGATGAAATTTATAAAAAAGATATTATTTTATCTTTGAGAGAATTTTTTGAAAAAACTTTTGAAATTTCAAATAAATACGGTATAGATAAAAATTCTTTAATACTTGATCCCGGTTTAGGTTTTGGAAAAAATTCAGAACAAAATATAGAAGTCTTATCAAGACTTAATGAATTAAAAGATATGGGAAGAATATTATTAGGGGCATCTAAAAAAAGATTTATAGGAACATTATTAAATGGGTTATCTTTTGATGAAAGGGTTGAGGGAACAGTTGCGACTTCTGTTATAGGAATAGAAAAAGGTGTTGATATAGTTAGAGTCCACAATGTTTTAGAAAATAAAAGAGCTTGTCTAGTTGCTGATGGAATTTATAGAAGAAAATAAAAAAGTTTAGTTTATAATTTAATTTATAGATATTAAAAATAAATTTTTTTAATATCTGAAAGGTTGGTAGAGATATGGGAGAAAAACAAAGAACAATTCAAGAGTATGTACCCGGTAAACAAGTTACGCTAGCACATTTAATTGCAAATCCAAATAAAGATATGTGTGTAAAACTTGGTTTGGATGAAGAGAAAACGGATGCAATTGGAATTTTAACTATTACTCCTGGAGAAGCAGCAATTATAAGTGCAGATATAGCAACAAAAGCAGGAGATGTAGATTTAGGTTTCTTAGATAGATTCAGTGGGACACTTTTATTAGTGGGAGATTTTGCCAGTGTAGAATCTTCGTTAAAAGCAGTTTTAGAATTTTTACAAGAAACTTTGAAATTTTATATTTGTGAAGTTACGAGGTCATAAGATGAGTCAAAAATTAAAAAAAGTAATGTTGATTGGCAGAACAGGTTGTGGAAAAACAACTCTTACTCAAAAACTTAATAATGAAGAAGTTTGTTATAGAAAAACACAAGCTGTTACATATAAAAGTAAAATTATAGATACACCTGGGGAATATGTAGAAACAAAGGTTTACTATAGATCTTTATTAGTTCTTTCGGCAGATGCAGGCACAATTGTTTTAATACAAGCTGCTAATGATGAAGATACAATTTTTCCACCAAATTTTTCTACAATGTTTCCTCAAAAAGAAGTTATTGGACTTGTAACAAAAATAGATTTACATGAAGATGCTAGTAGAAGTGAAAGAATTTTATTAGAAGCAGGGGCAAGTGAAGTTTTTAAAATAGGAATGGACGATAAAGAAGGTTTGGAAATTTTAAGAAAGAGGTTAGGTTTCAATGGAGAAGCTTAAGGTAGTAGTTATAGAAGATGAGACACTTACAAGATTAGATATAGTAGAAATTTTAAAAGAGAATAATTATGATGTTGTTGGAGAGGCTTCTGATGGCATAGAAGGTTTAGAACTTTGCAAAAAACTAAAACCAGATATAGTACTTTTGGATATAAAAATTCCACATATTTCAGGTTTGAAGGTTGCAGAAATACTAGAGAAAGAAAAACTTGAAAGCTGTGTAATTATTTTAACAGCTTACAATATAGCAGAGTATATAAAAAAAGCATCTAGCACAACAGCTATGGCATATTTATTAAAGCCAATAGAAGAAGAAATTTTTGTAGAAAGATTAAGATTGATTTATAAAAATTATAGGTTGTATAAAGATATGAAAGAAGAAGTAGAAGATACTAAAAAGAAATTAGAAGACAGAAAACTCATAGAAAGAGCAAAAGGAATTGTTATGGTTAAATATAATTTAGGTGAAGATCAAGCATATAAAAAAATGCGTGCTTTGAGTATGGAGAAACGAATAAGTCTATCTAAATTATCTGAGATAATAATTTTAGCAGGAGGATTAGAGTAAATTGTTAAATTTATTATGTAGAATATGTTCAACATTGACACCAACAGATATAGAAACAGTGGAACAAATGTCAAATGTAGCAACCATTTTAAGTAATATCTTGGGAATGGATGTTTTTTTGGATTGCCCAACAAAAAACGAAGAAGAAGCTATGGTAGTTTTTCATGCAAGACCAGAAAAAAGTTTATACAGCAAAAATATAGCAGGAGAAATTGCAGCAAAAGAAAATGAACCTGCAGTTTTTAGAACGATTGAAACTGGGTTGCCATCGAGAAATTATAAGGCTATCACACAAGAAAATGCAAATGTTTTACAAAATATTTTACCGATTTTTAATTCTTTTGAAGAAGTTATTTGTACGATAATAATTGAGTACAGTGAACAGCAAAGAGATTTTTTTAATAAAGAATATGATAAAAAAGCTACAAAAATATTGATGGGGCAGATAGATGCTTTAAAAGATAGGGTTACTGAGTATATAAATGATGGAATAGTTGTTTTTGATGAAGAAGGCTCTGCTAGTTATGCCAACAAAGTAGCAAAAGATTTATACGAAAAGTTAGGGATATCATCTGTAGTAGGAGAAAGTTTTGAAAATTTAT
Organism: Fusobacterium sp.; assembly: GCA_018457305.1. The sequence continues at coordinate 4,300 of JAGYHM010000034.1, forward strand.
ATTTTGAGAGAGTAAAATATGACGAAATTATAAATAAGTCAGACAACCATGAAATTAAAGAAATAAAAATTTCTGATTTTATTTTAAATATTCGTTGTTTGGTTGGAAATTTAAACGATAGAAGGAAAAAAATAACTTTAATTATTCAAGATGTTACAGAAGAGAGAAAACATCAAGAAGAATTAGAACTAAAAACAATTTTTATAAAAGAAATTCATCATAGAGTAAAAAATAATTTACAAACAATAGCAAGCCTTTTGAGATTACAAAAAAGAAGAACGGATAATGAAGAAGTAAAAAAAATATTAAATGAAACGATAAGTAGAATATTAAGTATTGCTATTACACATGAAATTTTATCCACTAGTGGAATAGATAAAATCTCCATAAAATCTATTTTGAATATGCTCTATGGAAATTATTTTAAAAATAATGTTGACAAATCAAAGAAAATAGAGTTTAATATAAGAGGAAGCGAACTCTATATTGGTTCAGAAAAAGCAACAACAATTGCTTTAGTTGTAAATGAAATAGTACAAAATGCTATTGATCATGCTTTTGATGGAAAATCAGAAGGAAAAGTAGAGATAGAAATAAAAAAATTAAATGATATTTATTATATAAAAATTTCTGATAATGGTGTCGGAATAGAAAATGAAATACCTGAAAGTAATATGGGTTTACTTATAATAAATTCACTGGTAAAAGACAAATTAAAGGGAGATATTTCTGTAAATAGTCAACTTGGAATTGGAACAACAGTGGAATTTAGTTTTAAAAATTAAAAATTAAAAATTAAAAATTAAAAAAGAATAAAAAAAATACACAATGGGGTGTATTTAAGGAATATAGAAAGCAATGAAGCTGAAAACGGGATAAGTCCGTATTCAGTTTTTTTTATTTTCTGAATGGGAGGAGATATTAATGCGTGAGGAGATTACTAGTGTTGGTATAGATATAGGGACTTCAACGACACAAATAGTATTCAGTAAAATTGTATTAGAAAATATGGCTTCTGGTGCAAGAGTTCCACAAATAAAAATAATATCTAAAGATGTTGTATATCGTAGTGAAATATATTTTACGCCTCTGGTTAGTTTAACAGAAATTGATGCAGTGGGAGTAAAAAAAATAGTTGAAGATGAATACAGAAAAGCTGGAATGAAAACTTCAGATATATCTACTGGTGCTGTAATAATAACTGGAGAAACTGCAAGAAAATCAAATGCTAATGAAGTGCTAAATGCACTTAGTGGAATGGCAGGAGATTTTGTTGTTGCAACAGCAGGTCCAGACTTGGAAAGTATAATTGCTGGAAAAGGTTCGGGAGCAATGCACTTTTCAGAGAGCAAAAATACAAAAATTTTCAATCTTGATATAGGTGGAGGAACGACAAACATTTCTTATTTTGATAGAGGAGAAGTGAAAGACACAACTTGTCTTGATATAGGGGGTAGACTTATAAAATTAAATTCTTCAACTATGGAAGTAACTTATATAAGTGATAAATTTTTACAGTTAATTTTGAGAATGGGACTTAGAATAAAAGTCGGACAAAAATGTGAAAAATCTGAGTTGATAAAATTATGTAAAGAAGTTGCAGATATTTTGTTACAATCAGTTTATTTCAAACCAAAGACAGATAACTACAATCTTTTAGTAACTTATAAAGATTTTCATAATAAAAATAACGAATTAGAGTATGTTAGTTTTTCCGGAGGGGTTGCAGATTTAATTTACAATGATTATAACGGAGATGAATTTAAGTATGGAGATATTGGTATTATTTTAGGAAAAGAAATTAAAAAAGTCTTTGAGCAAAATAATATAAAATTTGTTAAAGTTGGAGAAACAATTGGAGCAACAGTTGTAGGAGCAGGAAATTACACAACAGAAATTAGTGGAAGCACAATTACTTATTCAAACTCTGATATATTTCCAATAAAAAATATTCCTGTTATAAAAATGAAACTAGAAGATGAAGAAAATCCATTTGAGTTTCAAGAAAGACTTGAGCAGAAATTAGACTGGTTTAGAAATAACGAAGGAAGACAAGATGTTGCAATAGGTCTTGTTGGAAGTGAAAATATGAAATATAAAAAGATAGTTAATTTAGCAGATTCTATACATAAAGTTTTCAGTAGTGTTAAAAGAATAATAGTTGTTGTAGAACACGATATTGGAAAAGCATTGGGACAATGTTTGATGTTAAATTTTCAATCAAAGGCAGAGATAATTTGTGTAGATGGAATAAAAGTTGAGGATGGAGACTTTGTTGACATTGGAAAACCGTTGGGAATGGGAAGCGTTTTACCGGTTGTTGTAAAGACGTTGGTTTTAAAAAATTATAAATAAGTAAAATTTATATAGATTTTATTTTTTTAAATTAAGTAAAAGGGGTGAAGGTATGATATTAAATGTTAAGCTATTTGACCAAGTTTATAATTTTTCTTCTTTAAAAGAAGTAATGGCAAAGGCGAACGAAAGAAAATCAGGAGATGCACTAGCAGGAATAGCAGCATCTTCAGCAAAAGAAAGAGTTGCAGCAAAAGTGGTTTTATCAAATATTACTTTAAAAGATTTGAAAGAAAATCCAGCTGTACCTTATGAAGAAGATGAAGTTACTAGAATAATCATTGATGACTTAAATTTACAAATTTATGATGAAATCAAAGATTGGACAGTTTCTGAATTGAGAGAGTGGTTACTAAGTTATGAGGCTACACCAGAAAAAATAAACTGGATTAGAAGAGGGTTAACTTCTGAAATGATAGCAGCAGTAACAAAATTAATGTCTAATATGGATTTAATTGTTGCAGCTAAAAAGATTGAAGTGTATGCACATTGTAATACGACTATCGGAGGAAATGATACTCTGGCAGTAAGATTACAACCTAATCATACAACGGATGACCCAGATGGAATAATGATTTCTACTTTGGAAGGATTAAGTTATGGAATAGGAGATGCTGTAATTGGTCTAAACCCAGTTGATGATAGTGTTGATAGTGTTATGGCGGTTATGGAAAGATTTCATAAAATTAAAACAGATTTTGAAATTCCATCACAAACTTGTGTGTTAGCACACGTAACAACTCAAATGGAAGCAATCAGAAGAGGTTCAAAAGTTGACTTGATATTCCAAAGTATAGCTGGTTCTGAAAAAGGAAATGAAGCATTTGGTATAACAGGGGACATGATAGAAGAGGCAAGACAACTTGCTTTAAAACAAGGGACAGCAGCAGGACCGAATGTAATGTATTTTGAAACAGGACAAGGTTCAGAATTATCATCAGATGCACATAACGGAGCAGACCAAGTAACAATGGAAGCAAGATGTTATGGATTTGCAAAAAGATTCCAACCTTTCTTGGTTAATACGGTTGTTGGATTTATAGGACCAGAATATTTATATGACAGTAAACAGGTTATAAGAGCTGGACTTGAAGATCACTTCATGGGAAAACTTCATGGTTTACCAATGGGTGTTGATGTATGTTATACAAACCACATGAAAGCGGATCAAAGCGATGTAGAAGTTTTAGCAACATTATTATCTGCAGCGGGATGTAACTACTTCATGGGAATACCGGCAGGGGATGATATAATGCTTAACTATCAAACTACTGGTTACCACGATAACCAAAGTTTAAGAGAACTTTTCAATAAACAACCTATAAAAGAATTTAAAGAATGGTTAGTTAAACATGAAATTATGACAGAAGATGGGAAATTAACAGAGAAGGCTGGAGATCCTTCAATATTTCTTAAATAAGGGGGGATAAATAAATGGTTTCTGAAATGGAAATAAAAGATATCATAAGTAAAGTTTTAAAGGAAATGTCTTACTCAGAAGAAAATTCAAAAAAATCAAATGAGGTTAAAGAAGTAAAAAAAGAATCTGGAAGTGTTATTGAAAATGGAATATTAGACGATATAACAGCTGAAGATTTAAGAGAAGTAATAGAATTAAAAAATGTAGCAAATAGAGAAGAATTGTTAAAATATAAAAGAAAAACTCCTGCAAGATTAGCAATTTCAAGAGCAGGGTCAAGATATACGACTCATACAATGTTGAGACTTAGAGCAGACCATGCTTCGGCACAAGATGCTGTTCTTACAGATGTATCAGAAGAATTTTTAAAAGAAAATAATCTTTTTATAGTTAAATCAAAATGTAAAGATAAAGATGAATATATTACAAGACCTGATCTAGGAAGAAGATTAGATGAAGAAGCAGTTAAAACACTAAAAGAAAAATGTACAGCAAATCCAAAAGTTCAAGTATTTGTAGCAGACGGACTTAGTTCAACAGCAATAGAAGCAAATATAGAAGATTGCTTACCATCACTTATGAATGGTTTAAAATCTTATGGGATTTCAGTAGGAACTCCATTCTTTGCGAAATTAGCAAGAGTTGGATTGGCTGATGATGTATCAGAAGTTGTTGGAGCAGAAGTTACTTGTGTGCTGATTGGAGAAAGACCTGGACTTGCAACAGCAGAAAGTATGAGTGCATATATTACATATAAAGGATATGTTGGAATACCGGAAGCAAAAAGAACAGTTGTTTCAAATATTCATTCAAAAGGAACACCAGCAGCAGAAGCAGGAGCACACGTTGCTCATATTATAAAACAAGTTTTAGATGCTAAAGCAAGTGGACAAGATTTAAAATTATAATTTATAAAAAAATATATAATAAAATATTATGGAGGTAGAAAATGATAAATGATGCTTTAAGACCAAGTGTATTATCTGTAAAAATAATACCAAATGTTGACGCAACAATGGCAGCAGAATTAAATTTGCCAAGTGGGTACAGAAGTATAGGAATTATTACATCTGATTGTGATGATGTTACTTATACTGCTTTAGATGAAGCAACAAAAATGGCAGAAGTAGAAGTTGTATATGCAAAATCATTTTATGGTGGAGCAGCAAATGCAAATACTAAATTAGCAGGAGAAGTTATAGGAATTTTAGCGGGACCAAATCCTGCAGAAGTAAAAAGTGGAATAAACGCAGTTATAGATGTTATTGAAAATGATGCAACTTTCTATAGTGCAAACGAAGATGATACTATTCCTTATTATGCACATTGTATTTCAAGAACAGGAACTTATCTTTCAAAAACTGCAGGAGTTCAAGAAGGAGCAGCATTGGCTTATTTAATAGCACCACCTTTAGAAGCAATGTATGCTTTAGATGCTGCACTAAAAGCTGCTGATGTAAGTTTAGCAGCATTCTTTGGACCACCATCAGAAACAAACTTTGGTGGAGGATTATTGACTGGAAGTCAATCAGCTTGTAAAGCTGCTTGTGATGCTTTTGCAGAAGCAGTAAAATTTGTAGCACAAAATCCTAAAAAACTATAATTAGGAAGTAAAAAGTAAGGAGTGAATTATGAAAGCACTTGGACTTATAGAGACAAAAGGAATAACTGGAGCAATAGCAGCCTTAGATGCAGCACTTAAAACGGCTCAAGTTGAACTAATAAACAGACAAAAAGTTAAAGGCGGAATAGTTACTATTGAAATAGAAGGAGATGTTGCAGCAGTTAAAGTTGCAGTAGATGCAGGAGCAGCAGTTGCAGAAAGTCTTGGGACGTTACTTGCAACTCATGTAATTGCAAGACCAGATACTTCAATAGAAAATATTTTAGTTAAACAAACTTCTGAAGTAAAACAAGAAGAAATTATTGAAGAAGTAAAAGAAGAAACAACAGAAACAACAGAAGTAATTAAAGAAGAAGTAGCTGAAGAAATTGAAGAAATAAAAGAGATTTCAAAAGTTAGTAAAAAAAATAAAAAAAATAAAAAATAAAAATTTTAATTTAAAAAGGAGAGGATGAATTATGGCAACATTAAACGCATTAGGAATGATAGAAACTAAAGGATTGGTAGCAGCAATAGAAGCAGCAGACGCAATGGTAAAGGCAGCAAACGTAACTTTAATCGGAAAAGAAATGGTAGGCGGAGGTCTAGTAAGTGTTATGGTAAGAGGAGATGTTGGGGCAGTTAAAGCAGCAACAGATGCAGGAGCAGCAGCAGCAGATAGAGTTGGAGAATTAATTTCTGTTCACGTAATACCAAGACCACATGCAGAAGTAGAAGTTATTTTACCTAAATTTGACAAATAATTTTAAATAATTTATAGAGGGTAGCAGTGCTACCCTCAAATTAAATAAAAAATATACTTAAATAAAATTAAAAAAAAAACAAAATAAATTAGAAAATAATTAACTGAAGATAAAAAATAATTTTGGTTGTTATGATTGGAGGGAAAATGGATAGAGATTTATTATCAATCCAACAAGTAAGAGATTTAATTAAATCTGCAACCGGAGCTCAGAAAAAATTTGCAAATTTTTCTCAAGAAAAGATAGATGAAATAGTAAAAGCTATTTCTATGGAAATGAGAAAGCATTGTGTTACACTTGCAAAAATGGCAAATGAAGAAACTGGTTTTGGAAGATGGCAAGATAAAACAATAAAAAATAGATTTGCAGCAGAATTTTTATATGAATATATAAAAGATATGAAAACAGTTGGAATTTTAGAAGAAACAGATACTATGATGGAAGTTGGAGTTCCTATGGGAGTGGTAGCAGCATTGATACCATCAACTAACCCAACTTCAACAGCTATCTATAAAGTGTTGGTATCTTTAAAAGCAGGAAATGGTGTAGTTGTTAGTCCACATCCAAATGCAAAAAACTGTACTATTGAAGCAGTAAAATTGATGCAAAAAGTTGCTTATGCAGCTGGAGCACCAGAAGGACTTATTGGAGTAATAGAAATTCCATCAATGCAAGGAACAAATGAGTTGATGAAGTCTAGTAATACCGCAGTAATATTAGCTACTGGTGGAGAAGCTATGGTAAGAGCAGCTTACAGTTCTGGAAGACCTGCAATTGGAGTTGGACCTGGAAATGGACCTGCTTATATAGAAAAATCTGCAAATGTTAAAGAAGCAGTAAGAAAAATAATGGAGAGTAAAACTTTTGATAATGGAGTTATCTGTGCATCAGAACAATCTGTTATAGTTGAGCCTTCAAATAAAGATGCAGTAGTAGAAGAATTTAAAAGACAAGGTGCATACTTCTTAAGTAAAGAAGAAAGTGAAAAATTAGGAAGATTTATTTTGAGAGCAAATGGAACAATGAATCCACAAATCGTTGGGAAAGATGCTTTGACTTTAGCTAAGATGGTAGGACTTTCAGTTCCATCAACTACAAGAGTTTTAATCTCAGAACAAAATACAGTTTCACATAGTAATCCTTATTCAAGAGAAAAACTAACAACAATCTTGGCTTTCTATGTAGAACAAAATGCAGATAGTGCTTGTCAAAGAGCATTAGAATTATTAGAAAATGAAGGTAAAGGACATACTTTAATAATACATTCTGAAAACAAAGAAATTATTAAAGAATTTG
>JAGYHM010000035.1 GCA_018457305.1 Fusobacterium sp.
TGTCTGTTCTACCTAGCACAAAAGAAAATTTAAGACATATATTTTTAGGAGATTTTTCAACTCAATTTTATTTTTATATGCTTATGGTTTGTGGATTCTTCAGAGGAGTTTTACATTACTTAGAACAATATTGTAACCATCACATAGCCTTTCATGTTTTGGCAGAAATTAGAGTAAAATTATTTTCTAAAATTAGAGAACTTGCTCCTACTAAAATGGAGGGAGAAAATCAAGGAGATTTTGTTTCAATGCTAACAGCTGACATAGAACTTTTAGAAGTTTTTTATGCTCACACTGTTTCTCCAATAATTATAGCCTTTTTAACAAGTGTAGTTTTATTTATTTATTATTTTAAATTAAATGTTGCCTATGCTTTCTATGGACTTATCGGACAAATTTTTATTGGAATAATTGTTCCTTATTTTGCTTCAAAAAAAGCAAGTAAAGATGGAATGGAAACAAGAAATAAATTTGGGAAATTAAATAATGAATTTTTAGATAATTTAAGAGGATTGAGAGAAGTTATACAATTTGGTCAAGGAAATAGAATGGCTAAAAAAATAGAGGACATTACTCTATCTCTTGGAGAAAATCAAAAAGATTTAAGAAAGAAAATGGCAGAGGTTCAAATGTGGACAGATGCAACTATAATGATAGTTTCAGTTGGGCAATTATTTTTGAGTATGTATTTAATAAGCAAAAATTTAGTTTCAATTGAGGTAAGTATATTGGCAGGAATGTTGTTGATAGGCTCTTTTGCTCCTTATATAAATTTAGCAAATTTAGGAAATATTTTATCTCAAACTTTTGCTTGTGGAGAGAGAGTTTTATCTTTACTTGAAGAAGAAGCACCTATTATAGATAAAAAAGAAAGTTCAAATTTAGATTTAAAAGAGGATTTAGGAATAGAAATTAAAAATTTATCTTTTGGCTATGAAGAAAATAAAGATATTTTAAAAGATATTAACTTAAATATAGGAAAAGGTAAACTTATAGGAATACAAGGAGAAAGTGGCTGTGGAAAATCTACATTACTTAAATTGATAATGAGATTTTGGGATACAAAAACTGGTGAAATAAATTTAATGGGGGAAAATACAAAAAATTATTCTCTTTCAGAGCTTAGAGAAAAATTTAATTATATGACTCAAAGCACAAGTTTATTTATAGGAAATATCAGAGATAATTTATTAGTTGCAAAACCAGATGCGACTGATGAAGAAATTTATGAATCTTTAAAGAAGGCTTCACTTTATGATTATGTAATGTCTTTACCTGAAAAATTAGATAGTGTTGTTGAAGAAGGGGGAAAGAATTTTTCTGGTGGAGAAAGACAAAGAATTGGACTTGCTCGTTCGTTCTTGGCTAACAGAGATTTATTTTTATTAGATGAGCCTACATCTAATTTAGATATATTGAATGAGGCTATAATTTTAAAATCATTGGTTCAAGAAATAAAAAATAGTGAAAAAAACAAAACTGTAATTTTAGTTTCACATAGAGAGTCAACTCTTTCAATTTGTGATAAAATATTTAAAATGGAAAATGGGGTAATAATAAATTAAATTTTTAATGGGGGGCGACAGCGTCAGCTTTGCTGACTGTCGCCCTTTGGGTCGGGGCTTCGCCCCGACACCCCAAATATAAATAATTAGTGTATTTTATTTGTGGAGTTGGACGGCACCGCCGTCCCTACCCCGCAAGTGAGCGTAAGCGAGCGTAGGCGAACAAAAATAAATTAAATTTTAGGAGGAAAGGAATATGAAAACTTTAATAATTTATTCATCTTTAACAGGGAATACTAAATTGGTTTGTGAGAAGGCATTTGAATATCTAAATGGAGAAAAAGAAATTTTTGCAGTGGAGCAAAAAAAAGAAATAAATTTTGATGAATTTGATAATGTAATTGTTGGGACTTGGGTGGACAGAGGAACGGCAGATGCAAAGGCTAGAAAATTTATATCTGAACTAGCAGATAAAAATGTATATTTTATTGCAACTTTGGGAGCAGCAGTTGATTCAGACCATGGAAAAAAATGTATAAAAAACATTTCTGCTTTATGCTCAAAGAGAAATAATTTTGTAGATGGAATTTTAGCAAGAGGAAAAGTTTCAGATGATTTGAAGAAAAAAATTCATGCTTTCCCTTTGAATATTATTCATAAATTTGTACCAAATATTAAAAAAATTGTAATTGAAGCAGAGCCTCATCCAAATGAAGAAGATTTTGCAAGAGTAAAAGACTTTATTGATAGAAATTTTAATTAGTATACAAAATTATATATAAAAGAGAAAATGAGGTAAATATTTCACTATTATACCTCATTTTTAATTTTTTATAGTTTAAAAGTTATATTGTTGTAATGCTTCGGCTTGAGCTTTTTTAAGTGCAGGAGCACTATATACTTCTTCATACAATTGAAACCAATTTTGATCTGAACCAACAGCATGTTTAGCTAGTATTTCCTCAACCACTATTGAAATTTTATTTCCATTTTGTTTTATAGGAAAGTAAAAATCACTATATTCAGCAGAAGCACAAACAATAACTCCATCATCATCTTCTTGGACAATTTTCCATTTTATATCTTTGGGATTTATACTGTTATTGTAATAATCTAATATAAGAATTTCAGGAGTAATAAAAGATTTATCTCCTAGAATATCGATTCCTATTCTCATATTTTTCATAGTTTTTATAATTATAGTATTATCACGATAGTAAGCATTTTTTATACCTTTTAAACTTAAAGCATTTAGTTCTTTTGATGAGAAGAAAAAGAATGAAAATAAAATAAATAAAATACTAATTTTTTTATGCATAACTATTTCTCCTTTTTTTATTTATCTTCTTTTGGTTTTTCAAAAGCTCTTAATCTAAATTGTAAAACTGGTAAAGCTCCTTTCCAATAAGGAATTTCTTCATCAATTCTAAGTTGTATAAATGGTAAACAACCACATAATTTGTAAATAGGGTGAGTAACTAATAATTTGTTCATATTTTTTTGAATTGACTTTTCAAGAGCTTCCATTTTAGAAGGTTTAATTTCCTTATCAAGTTTAATTTTTCCATCTTTATACAGTTTAAATCTTTCTATTTTTTCTAAAAGTAAGTTAAATTGTTCTTCATAAAAGTTAGCATCCCATTTGGGTTTTATTAGTCTGTGATAAAATTCCCAGGCCAAAAAACATCCTCCAATAACAAGACCGATACCTCCTGCATAAAATCCTAACAATAAATAGAATAATGAAACTACCACACATATTATATTTCCAAGTTTTCCATATCTTTGTTTATGGTAAGTTTCTAATAATTCTCTTTTTAATTCTTCAGTTGGAATAGCCAATATATCTTTTTTCATTTTTACACCTCCTTTATTTTTATTTCACCTTGTAAGATATAAAAAGTGTACCATTTTTTTTTTTTTGTAAAGTTATTTTACAAAATCTTAGATTAAAAGTTAATAAAAAATTAAATAATTAAAAACTGGCATTGTAAAAGTTAAAGTTTTAACTTACCAATACCAGTTAGTATTATATCTATTCTTTATAAATCATAAATTTTAGAATATTTTTCTTTTAAATATTCAATATAGTATTTTGGATTTAAGTCCTCACCTGTAATTGCTTTTATAATTTCTGGTGTATCTTTAAGTCTTCCGTACTTGTGAATTTTTTCTTCCAACCATTTTATAATTTTAGAAAGTTCTTTGTTTTCTAAAATTTTATCTATATCTAAATCTTTTTTCATAGCATTATAAATTTGAACTGAATAAGCATTTCCTATTGCATAAGATGGGAAATATCCTACAAGTCCACAATACCAGTGGACATCTTGCATAAGTCCAAGAGAATCATTTTCAGGAACGATACCTAAATATTCTTTCATTTTTTCATTCCAAATTTTAGGTAAGTCTTCTAAATTTATTTCTTCGGTAAAAATCATTTTTTCAAGTTCGTATCTTAACATAATGTGTAAAGAATATGTAAGCTCATCTGCCTCAACTCTTATAAGTCCAGTTTCAACTTTATTGATAGCCTTATAAAATTCTTCAAATTCTATATTTTCTAAAAATTTATAATATTTTTTCGCCTCTGGGAAAAGTCCCTTCCAAAAAGCCTTACTTCTTCCAATAATATTTTCCATAAATCTTGATTGAGATTCATGTAGCCCCATACTTCCACCAGAGCCTAAAAGAGTATCTATAAGTTCATCAGCAGTTTGTTGCTCATAAATTCCGTGTCCTGCTTCGTGAATAACAGAAAAAACAGTTGAGAATGGTAAGTCTAAAATATTTTTTGTGGTTATTCTAACATCATTTTTATTTAAGTTTAGTGTGAAAGGGTGCTCACTTAAATCTAAAAGTCCTCTATCAAAATCAAAACCTAAATAACTTGCAATAAATTTTCCAAATTCTAACTGAATATTTTTATCAACTCCAACATTTAAAATATTTTTTTCATTATTTTTTTTGGCTTGAATTTTTTTTAATAGTGGAACAATTTCTTTTTTTAACTCAGAGAAAAATATATCTAGTTTTTCAGTTGTCATTCCTTTTTCATAATCGTTTAATAAAACATCATATAAATTTTTTTCATTTTTTCTTCTGTAATTAGCAAATTTTTTGTTATAATAAAATATTTTTTCAAAACCGTCTTTTATAATAGAAAAATCTTTTTTTTCTTTGGCTTCTTCCCAAATTCCTTGATTGATAGCTGTAATTTTTGAATATTCTTCATATTCATCAGCAGGGATTTTTTTCATTTTTTCAATATCTTCTTTTAAAATTTCAATTTCTTTTTTTTCAATTTCATTTAAGTTTTTATTTTCTTTATCTAAAAGTTGAACTAAATTTTGAAACTCTTTTGAAGTAAATAACTCATACTCTTTCATACTTAATTTTGCACTTAATTCAGATAATAATTTTTGTGCTTTCTTTGGTGTCTTAGTTTCCAAGTCCCAATGAACTAAGGCTAAGTTTGCAGAAAGCATATTTTTTTCTTTAATAATTTCTCTAAATTTTTTTCTATTTTCCATATATTTTTCTTTCATCATTTATACCTCCATATATATAAAAAGACTAGACAAAATTTCTAGTCTTTATTTTTGACTTTTAACAGTTGTACACAATCGTACCCTCTGATAAGGATAACAACAAGTCTAAATGTTAGTGTATAGCTCACACTTTTATATATATGTATGAACGCATAGCTCAAATTTCTGACCCCAGAGTTTGTTGGGAATAGACATACACCGTCTACAAGGCTCATTTCCTTTCCGGTAACTCATTATAACATATTTTTAAAAAATAAAGAATATATTTGTTTTTTATTTTCTAGTTAAAGTGTAATAATTATTTTCGAAAATATTTAATATATCTAAAACAGTTTTATCTCTAGTTTTATAAGTTTTTCCACCTAAGACCACAACCACAACTCTTTTATTTTTAATTTTACTTGCAACTGTTATATTATATCTAGCTTCTCTATGATAACCAGTTTTAATTCCATAAACTCCTTTTTTGCCTAGCAAGTGATTTCTATTTCTTAATTTTATAGTCCCATAACGAATAGTTGTATTTTTTATACCAGCTATTTGAATATATTGCTTGTATTTTAATGCTTCAATAGATAGTTTGTAAATTGCTCTAGCTGTACCAACATCCATAGGTCTTTTTGTCATTCTTGAAGGTAGTCCTGCTGGTGTATAATATTTTAAGTCTTTTTGTAAACCTAATTTTCTAACTTTTTTATTCATTAAGCCAACAAATCTTTTTAGACTTCCTCCACCAACAAATTCTGCAATAGCATAAGTAGCATTATTAGCAGAATAAATAGCAGAAGCTTTTATTAAATCTCTAAGTTTATAAACTTGTCCAGCTCTTAATTTAATTTTACTTCCACCTTGTCTAGCAGCAAGAGGGCTAATAACAACATTAGAATTTAAAGAGATTTTTTTTGCATGAATAGCATCAAAAGTAACAAGTAATGTCATAACTTTTGTAACAGAAGCCAATGGGTAAAGTCTATCGGCATTTTTTGAATAATAAATATTTCCATCTAAATCTCCAATTAAACAAGCTCTAAAATTATTTCTTAAATTCCAATTGACTTTTTCATTTGTTTTTTTAGAAACTTTTTTTGTAGGAGCTTTTTTGGGAATAATTTTTTTCTTTTTTGGTTGTTCTATTTTTTTGGATTTTTCTTTTTGTATGGGAGCTTTCTTTTTAACTTCTTTTGGAGTTTCAATTTTATTAACTTTTGTATTTTCAGTTTCTTTTCTAACTTCATTTTTAATTTCTTGTTTAGTTATTTTAGTTTCAGGAGCTTTTTCTTCTTCAATAATTTCAATAGGAAAAAGTTTTCCAGAATTATTTTCAAATTCTTGAACTTTAATGTTATTTTCATTTTTAATATTATCAAGATTAGAATTTTCAAATTCTATTTTAGTATCTTTTTTTGGTTTGACAGTAACTTTTTTTTGAATTTCATTTTTAGTTGCTTCTATTTTTTTTTCGTGATTGACTTGTAAATTATATTCTTTTTCTATTCTTTTAAGTTCTTTTGAATTTGAACTGTTATTCAAAATTTCGTTAGAAAAATTTTCTAGCATTGGAATCTCTCTAAGCTCTGAATTTTCCGAGTAAGAAATTATAGAAAAATTAAGAACTAAAATTAAGAAAAGAATTTTTTTTATAAATTTATTAAACATTTTTTAACTCCCTTATTAGTAAAAAATAGTTTCTATAACAATATTATAGAAACTATTTATATATTGCCTTTTTATTTTAAATTTTAATTTTTTATATATGAATATATTGTTCTAAATACTTGCCCAGTTGCACCTTTTTTATTGAAGTAAGGATTTCCACCATTAGAAAAAGCAGTTCCTGCTATATCTAAATGTATCCATTTTTTTCCTTCAACAAATTCTTCTAAGAATTTAGCTGCATTTACAGAGCCACCCATTCTTGAACCAGTATTTTGCATATCAGCAATATCTGATTTCAAATATCTTTTATATGAATCAAATGTTGGCATTTGCCAGAAATATTCATTCCAATTTTCACTAGATTTAATAAGTTTTTTTGCTGCTTCATCATCATTAGTAAAAACTCCTGTAACATCTTCACCAAGTGCTATCATTATTGCTCCAGTTAAGGTTGCAGCATCCATAACTTCATCAACTTTTTCTTTTCTTATAATATAAGTTAAGGCATCAGCAAGAGTAAGTCTTCCTTCTGCATCTGTATTTGTTACTTCAACTGTAATTCCATTCATAGTATCAACTACATCTCCGGGTCTATAAGCATTAGGACCTATTGAGTTTTCACAGGCAGCCACAACACAAGTAACATTTTTCTTAACTTTCATTTTTGCTATGGCACACATTGCTCCTATCATAGTAGCAGAGCCACCCATATCTTCTTTCATTCCAAGCATTGAATCATTAGGTTTTAGTGAAAGTCCACCAGTATCATAAGTAAGTCCCTTTCCAACTAAACCATATTTATATTTAGCAGATTTATTTCCAGTGTATCTCATAACTATTACATAAGGTCTGTGATGAGCTGCTCTTGCTACTGACAAGTAACATTTCATTCCTAATTTTTGAGCTTTCTTTTCATCTAAAATTTCAACTTCAAAGCCAAATTCTTTTCCAAGCTCTTCTGCTTTTTTTGCCAATGCTTTTGGAGTCATAACTTCTGAATGTTCATTGATTAAGTCTTTAACTATATTTGAAATTTTTGCAAGTTCATATCCCTCAATAAGTTTAGGAACTTTTTTTGTTGTCAAGCAAGAAATATATAATTTCTTATCTTCTTTCTTTTTAGTTAAATACTTATCAAATTTATAATTGATATGCTCAACAACTTCTGCCAAAGCATCAATATTATCTAATTTCTCATCTGCAAAACTTAAAAATATTTTTCCTGTATAAGAAGCTAAGCCTTTATATAAATTTGTTCTTATAGTTTTTGCATTTATTTTTTTTGTATCTCCCATTCCGATTAAAGAAAAATTTATAATTTTATTTTCTTTTTTTGTCTTAGTTTTAAATTCTACTTTAAAAGTGGCTTCTAATTTTTCTCCCTCTTTTCCAGTAAATTTATTTGTTTTAATTAGTTCTTCTATGAATTTTTTATTTTCCTTAGAAATGTATTCTGGGAAACTAATTTTTTTTGTATTATCATCTGTTAATAAAATATATCTATCATAATTACTTTCAATTTTTTTAACTGTTTTAAAAAACATAATTTTCCTCCTTATAGTTTTTATCTTATCTATTTAAAATAAAATAAATTTTTAATTATTAAATTGTAGCATTTTAAGGATATTATTTCAAATAAATTTAATAAAAATAAAAAAAGGCCATCAGCCTTTTTTAGTTTTTAAAAATTTTTAATTATTTTGCTAAGTGTTTACTTAATCTTTTGCTTAAAGTATTAGCATTATCTTTTAAAATTCTCATAATTTCTACTTCAGAAGCACCTTTTAAACTTTTTAAAGTTCTAGCACAAACTTTTATTTTTATAGGACTTCCATTAGCTACTATAGTTGTTACTTGTAAGTTTGGTTTCCAAACTCTTCTAGTAAGTCTGTGAGAGTGAGAGATTTTGTTTCCACTGATAAGACCAGTACCTGTAATTTCACATCTTTGCATTACTAGCACCTCCTTGATAAATTCTATATATAATACACTGCATTATATCATTTAATTTGTCAAAAATCAAGAATAAAAAAAATTTTTTTAATCACTTGAAAAAATATAAAAAATAAATACTATTTTATGTTATAATTTTATTGAAAATAAAAAGAGGAGTAAAGGAAAAATAAGATGAATAAACATAGTTTTAGAATTTTAGAATTTGATAAATTAAAAGAAAAAATTTCTGAAAATATAATAATTGATGAAAATAAAGAAAATTTTTTAAATTTAGAACCGTATAAAGATTTATCTGCACTTAATAATGAACTAAAAGCAGTGAAAGATTTTATGGATTTATTAAATTTTGATGGTGGTTTTGAAGCAAGGGGTTTAAAAAATATTTGTACTCTACTAGATAAAATAAAACTTATAGGAACATATCTTGATGCAGAAGAATTATGGGATATAAATTTTAATTTGAGAACTATGAGAGTTTTTAAAAATAGAATAGATGAATTAGGGAAATATAAACATTTAAAAGAAACGATAGGTGAGCTTCCTAATTTAAGAGTTGTTGAAGATATTATATCTAAGACAGTAAATAATGAAAAAGAAATTAAAGATGATGCCTCTCTTGATTTAAGAGATATAAGACTACATAAAAAAACTTTATCTTTAAATATAAAAAGAAAATTTGAAGATTTATTTGAAGAGGCAAGTCTTTCAAAATGTTTCCAAGAAAAAATTATAACAGAAAGAGATGGCAGAATGGTAACTCCTGTCAAACTTGATTTCAAAGGGCAAATAAAAGGAATAGAACACGATAGATCTGCAAGTGGACAAACAGTTTTTATTGAGCCCCTATCTATTGTTGCCCTAAATAATAAGATGAGAGAATTAGAAAGTAAAGAAAAAGAAGAAATTAGAAAAATTCTTTTGAGAATTGCAGAACTTTTAAGAAATAATAGAGAAGATATAATTAAAACTGGAGAAAAAATTCTTTATTTAGATTTATTGAATGCAAAATCTATGTATGGAGTGGAACAAGATTGCTCTATACCGACAATAAATAATAAAGAAGCTCTTTATTTAGAAAGAGCAAGACACCCTTTTATAGAAAAAGATAAAATAGTCCCACTTACTTTTGAAATTGGAAAAGATTATAATATTTTACTTGTAACAGGTCCAAACACTGGTGGGAAAACTGTTGCCTTAAAAACAGCAGGACTTTTAACTTTAATGGCACTTTCTGGTATACCTATACCTGCTAGTGAAAATTCAAGAGTAGGTTTTTATGAAGGAGTTTTTGCGGATATTGGAGATGAACAAAGTATAGAACAATCTTTATCTTCTTTTTCTGCTCATCTAAAAAATGTAAAAGAAATTTTAGAAAATATTTCAAAAAATTCTCTGGTTTTACTTGATGAATTAGGTTCAGGTACAGACCCAACAGAAGGGGCAGCCTTTGCAATGGCAGTAATAGATTACTTAAATGAAAGAAAATGTAAATCTTTTATTACAACTCACTACGGACAAGTGAAAGCTTATGCTTATAACGAAGAAGGAATTGAAACTGCTTCAATGGAATTTAATTCAGATACACTTTCTCCTACATATAGATTATTAGTTGGAATACCGGGGGAAAGTAATGCCTTAACTATTGCACACAGATTTGGTATACCTGAAATAATTATTTCAAAGGCAAAAGAATATATTAGTGAAGATAATAAAAAAATTGAAAAAATGATAGAAAATATAAAAAATAAATCTCAAGAATTAGATGAGTTAAAAGAAAAATTATCTCACTTGGAAGAAGAAACAAAAAAAGATAGAGAAAGAGCAAAACAAGAAGCTATAAGAATAGAAAGAGAAAAAAATGAAATTATAAAAAAAGCCTATGAAGAAGCAGAAAAAATGATGAATGATATGAGGGCAAAGGCTTCTGCCTTAGTCGAAAAAATTCAATCAGAAGAAAATAAAAAAGAAGATGCTAAAAAATTACAAAAAAATCTTAATATGCTTTCAACAGCTTTAAGAGAAGAAAAAAATAAAACAGTTCAAGTTGCAAATAAAGTTAAAAGAAAGGTTAATTTTAAGGCTGGAGATAGAGTTTTTGTAAAAAGTATAAATCAATTTGCAAGCATTTTAAAAATAAACACTTCAAAAGAAACTGTGAGTGTTCAGGCTGGAATTTTAAAATTAGTCGTGCCTTATGATGAAATTAAAATTGTAGAGGAGAAAAAACAAAAAGTTTATAATGTAAATACTCATAAAAAGTCTGCTGTAAAAAGTGAAATTGATTTAAGAGGAAAAATGGTTGATGAGGCAATTTATGAATTAGAAACATATTTTGATAGGGCAACATTAAATTCTTATACAGAAGTTTTTGTTATTCATGGAAAGGGAACGGGGGCTTTAAGAGAGGGAATTTTAAAATATTTAAAAACTTCAAAATATGTAAAATCATATAGAATTGGTGGACACGGAGAAGGTGGTCTTGGGTGTACAGTAGTAACTCTAAAATAGAAGATAAATTAGAAAATAAAATGAATATTTTAAAGCAAATTACAGATGAAAAAAATGGGAGTTTTATTTTGGCTTGTGCTGGTCTTGGTAAAAGAATGGAGCTTGATTATCCTAAACAATTTTTAGAGTATCAAGGAAAGCCTCTATTTTTAAAATCTTTGACTTGTGCAGAAAATTCTGAATATATAAAAGAAATAATTATAGTTACACAAAAAGAAAATATAAATTTTATATCTGAAATTTGTAAAAAAGAAAAAATTACAAAAGTAGAAGCCGTTGTTGAAGGTGGAGCACAGAGGCAAGATTCTATATACAAAGGTTTAAAAGAAGTTAGTTTGGGAATGGATTATATAATTGTTCAAGATGCAGTTAGACCTTTTTGTAAAGAAAAATATTTTAAAGATTGTTATGATGCAACTATAATGATAGTTTCAGTTGGGCAATTATTTTTGAGTATGTATTTAA
>JAGYHM010000036.1 GCA_018457305.1 Fusobacterium sp.
CCATCTTTAACTAAATCAGGAACTCCATATTGACACATACCAACACCGTGTCCAAAACCTCCACCATAGATATGAATATATTTCCCATCGTCTTCAAAAGCTAAATTAGCAGAAGGTAATGAAGAGACATTTCTAACTATTGGTTTTTTCATATTATAATTTTGTTTTGCTCTTGCTCCATATAAATTGTGATGAGTAGCAAAAATTTTTCTTACATTCCATTCTTTTGTAATTAAATATTTATTGCTTGTAGTTTCAACCAAAATATGTGTTACTATTCCTGAAGGACCTCTTCCAATTATTTTTATATTTTTTACTGGAGAAAGATATCCCATTTTTTTATGAACCCATTTATTTCCTTGTAACACAAATACATTTTTATAACTTGATTTTGAAAGAGCAGAAACTTTTTTTCTAACATTGTCATACCATTCAGATTTTTTTATTGATGTTTTCCAACGCCAGTAAGAAGAATTATCTCCATAACCAGTGATATTTCTATTTTTGAAAAAAGCTAATGCTTTATTTTCATCATATTTTTTAAATATAGAGAAATTTTCATCAAAATTCTCATTTACTGGAATTAAATAAGGAACCTTTCTTCCATAATTATTTTCTGGTAAAGGTAAACCTAAGTCTTTAAATGCTGCATTTTCTAAATTTATTTTTTCTCTTTTAATTGAACTTGCATTTCCTCTGTGCCCCACCTCTCTTATATGAGGTTTTTTAGAACAGGCTGCAAATAAAGTTGAAACAATAAAAATAAGTCCAAATATTTTTTTTATATTTCTCAAACTAACTCTCCCCCTTTAATTTAATTCTATATTATTTTTTTCTATAAATTCTATAACGTCCTTTAAATTTTCTTCCGTATCAACTCCAATTATATTATATGGAGTTTCTAAAACTTTTATTTTATATCCATTTTCAAGAACTCTTAATTGCTCTAATGATTCCGCTTCTTCTAATTTTGTTGGAAACATTTTTACATAGTCTAAAACAAAATCTTTTTTATAGGCATAAATTCCAACATGTTTAAAATAAGATAAATTTTCATTTTTTCTTGGGTAAGGAATTACTGCTCTTGAAAAATAAATAGCAAAATCATTTTTATCACAAATTACTTTTACATTGTTTGGGTCGTTTATTTCTTTTTCAGAAGAAATTTTATGTTTTAAAGTTGCCATATTCAAATTTTTATCTTCAATAAAACAATCTATTAAAGAATTTATCATTTCTGTTTCAATAAGCGGTTCATCTCCTTGAATATTTATAATTACATCAAAGTCAGAAATTTTTTCACAGACTTCTGCAATACGAGATGTTCCATTAGTATGATTAGTACTTGTCATTATTGCCTTTCCACCAAAGTTTATAACTTCATCAAAAATTCTTTTGTCATCAGTTGCAACTACCACATCATCTAATTTTGATTTTTTACATCTTTTATATACCCACTCAATCATTGTGTATCCACAGATATCTTTTAGTGGTTTTCCTTCTAAACGACTTGATAAATATCTAGCAGGAATTACTCCCAAAAATTTCATTTTTACCTCCAATAAATTAAAATTTATTTTTCTATTCTAATTTTTATTAAATCTATTGTATAATTATAACAAATTATACAGAGGAGAACAACAATGGAAATTTATTTTATTAGACATGGAGAAACTATTTGGAATCTTGAAAAAAAATTTCAAGGACTTTTAGATTCGCCTTTAACTGAAAAAGGAATAAATCAAGCAAAATTACTTGGAAAAAAATTAGAAAATATAAATTTTGATAAATTTTATTCTTCACCATTAAAAAGGGCAAACGACACTGCCAATTATATAAAAGGGAAAAGAGAACAAGAAATTGAAATTTTTGAGGATTTTATTGAAATGTCTTTTGGAAATATTGAAGGAGAAAAAATAGAAGAATTTGAAAAAATTTATTCTGAAGAATTAAATTATTTTTATAAAGAGCCTTTAAAATATAATCCTAAAGATTTTAATGGAGAAAGTTTTTTAGAAGTTAGAGATAGAGTTACAAAAGGATTAAAAAAATTTATTGAGATAAATAAAAATTACGAAAGAGTTTTAGTTGTTAGCCATGGAGCAACTTTAAAAGTTTTATTGCATTATATAAGTGGGGAAGATTTAGAAACTCTTAAAGATAAAGAAATTCCTAAAAATACAAGTTATACTATCGTGGAATACGAAAATGAAAAATTTACAATAAAAGATTTTTCTAATATTTCCCATTTAGAAAATTTATAAAAATATTTGACAAGAATAAAAAATAAATGTATAATATTTCAAATAATAAATTTAATTGGAGGAAAATAATGCTAAGGAGAACAAGGATAGGGAACAAAAAAATAAATTTAATAACCTTATCTTTTATATTAGTATAATTTTTATCTTTTATTTTAATTTTAGAATATTTATTTACATTTAAGTATAATTTATATTCTATAAAAAATAATTTTGAACTTTACACGATTACTAATATAGTCGTGTTTTTTTATATTTTTTTTTATGGCTCGCCACGGACTAAAAGTCCTGCTCGCCCTTATGGGTGGGGCAAAGCCCCACCACCCCATAAAAAAACTTTAAATTTTAGAAACTAGTATATTAAATATAAATTTTTAGGAGGAAAAAAATAGAATGGAATATTTAGAAACTTTAAAGCAGATATTTTTAGAAGACGATAGATATATGTACATAGTTAAAGGACTTGGCTTTTCTATCGGAATAACTTTTCTTGCAGCTCTTATCGGAATAATTTTAGGAATAATTTTAGCTGTAATGAAATTATCAGAGTGGTATCCATTGAGGAGCATAAAAGGATTTGAAAAATTTAATCCTCTTTCAAAAATTTCATATATTTATATAGATATTGTTAGAGGAACTCCTGTTGTTGTCCAACTGATGATACTTGCAAATATAATTTTTGTTGGAGTTTTAAGAGATACCCCAATTTTAATTATTGGAGCAATTGCTTTTGGATTAAATTCAGGAGCCTATGTTGCAGAAATCATTAGAGCAGGAATTGAGGGGCTTGATAAAGGACAAATGGAAGCAGGAAGAGCTTTAGGACTTAGTTATTCACAGACAATGAAAAAAATTATAATCCCTCAAGCAATAAAAAATATTTTACCTGCACTTGTAAGTGAATTTATAACTTTATTAAAAGAAACATCAATAATTGGGTTTATTGGAGGAATAGATTTATTGAGGTCAGCAAATATAATTACGAGCCAAACATATAGAGGAGTAGAGCCATTATTAGCAGTAGGAATTATTTACTTAATGCTTACAACAATATTTACTTTCTTTATGAGAAAGGTTGAAAGGGGGTTAAAAGAAAGTGATTAAAATTAAAAATTTATATAAAAATTTTGGGAAATTAGAAGTTTTGAAAGATATTTCAACTACGATAAGCAAAGGGGAAATAGTTTCAATTATCGGACCTTCTGGAAGTGGAAAATCAACTTTTCTAAGGTGTATAAACAAATTAGAAGAGCCAACAAGTGGACATATTTTTATAGATGGTTTTGATTTGATGGATAAAAAAACAGATATAAACCATATTCGTGAAAGAGTTGGAATGGTGTTTCAGCATTTTAATCTTTTTCCACATATGACTATTTTGGAAAATTTAACTTTAGCACCACTGGATGTAAAAGGAGAAAAGAAAGAGGAAATAGAAAAATATTCACTGTATCTTTTAGAAAAAGTTGGCTTATTAGATAAAGCTAATACTTATCCTAATCAATTAAGTGGAGGACAGAAACAAAGAATTGCTATTGCAAGAGCACTGGCAATGAAACCAGAGGTAATTTTATTTGATGAACCAACATCAGCACTTGACCCTGAAATGATAAAAGAGGTTTTAGATGTAATGAAGTCTTTAGCTGATGAGGGAATGACTATGGTTATAGTTACTCATGAGATGGGTTTTGCTAAAAATGTTGGAAACAGAGTTTTATTTATGGATGGAGGAAAAATTATTGAAGATAGAAATCCAAAAGATTTTTTTGAAAATCCAACTAATGAAAGAGTGAAAGAATTTTTAAATAAGGTTTTAAATAAATAAATATAATAAAAAATTTTAATAAAAAAATAAAAAAAGGAGTGGTTTAAAATGAAAAAAGTATTTAAAAGTTTAATGTTAATGTTGGTAGTTCTTATGCTTGGTGCATGTGGAGGTAAAACAGAAGAAAAAGAAACAGTAGTTTCTGTTGGAACGAATGCAGAATTTGCTCCATTTGAATATCTTGATAAAGATAAAATAGTAGGTTTTGATATAGAACTTATGGAGGCTATTTCAAAAGAAGCTGGATTTAAAGTTGAAATAAAAGATATGGCTTTTGATGGATTACTTCCTGCACTACAAATGAAAAAAGTTGATTTAGTTATTGCTGGAATGACAGCAACACCAGAGAGAGAAAAAACAGTTTTATTCTCAAATCCATACTTTAAAGCAAAACAAGTTATCATAACAAAAAAAGATGATAAATCTTTAACAAAATTTGATGATTTAGCAGGAAAAAAAGTTGGAGTAATGCTTGGATTTACAGGAGATGCTATTGTTAGTGAAATTAAAGGAGCAGAAGTTGAAAGATTTAATGCTGCTTATGTTGCAATAGGAGCTTTGGCTGAAGATAAACTTGATGCAGTTGTTTTGGATTCTGAGCCTGCAAAAAAATACATTGAAACAAATGAAGAACTTGTAATTGCAGATGTGCCTGCTGAAGAAGAAGATTATGCAATAGCAGTTAGAAAAGATGATGAAGTTCTTGCTGAAAAAATAAATAAAGCATTAGAAACAATTAAAGCAAATGGAGAATATGATAAAATTTTAAAAAAATATTTTAAATAAAGAATGATTTTTAAATTAAATTAAATTATAACTTACTTAAAAATCTCTCTTAAATTATTAGGAGAGATTTTTTATTTATATTTTTTCTTAAAAAATTAAATTTTAAACTTTTTTAGATACAAAATGAGATGACCTATTTCTTTAGAGGTATTGGCAAGGTATAGCTAAAATTAAAGGGCTGTAAGTAAATAACTTTTTAAACCACTTATTTATAATAATTTTTTTTATGTAATTATTTGAGTATAAAAAAAGTTCTAGCTTAAACTAGAACTTTTTAAATTATATTTTTTATTTAATTTAATCAACTAAGAAAAAAATTATTTAATTCTTAGTACCATCCTCTAACTTTCATAGCTTCTGCAATAGTTTTGATAGATTTCATATAAGTTGCTTGTCTGAAAGAAACATTTTTTTCTTGTTTTAAAGCCCAGATTGGTTCGAAAGCTCTTACCATAGCTTCTTCTTCTTTAGCTTCAACTTCTGCTTCTGACCAGTAGTATCCGTATAAGTTTTGTACCCATTCAAAATAAGATACTGTAACTCCACCAGCGTTAGTTAAAACGTCAGGAGTAACTATTACACCTTTATTGTAAAGAATTTCATCAGCTTCTGGAGTAACTGGCCCGTTAGCTCCTTCACAGATTAGCTTAGCTTTAATAAGTTCAGCTTCTTTTTCAGTTATTGCATTTTCTAATGCACATGGAGCAATAGCGTCAACTTCTAATGCCCAGAAATCATCCATAGAAATTTCTTTTGAACCTTCTACTTTTGAAATGCTTCCTAATTTTTGAGCTTCTTCTAATTCTTCAAAAGTGAACCCAGCTTCTTTATATACAGCATAAGCTCCTTTTTCTTTTTCCCATTCAGCAACTGCTACAACTTTTCCACCTAATTTAATAATATTTTTAACAGTGAATTTTCCAACATTTCCGAATCCTTGAACTGCGGTTGTTCCTCTTGAAATATGAGAACCGATAGCTTTAAATGCTTCTCTCATAGTTACTGCAACACCAAATCCAGTTGCTTCGTTTCTTCCTTTAGATCCTAAGTAAGTTAATGGTTTACCAGTGAATACACCAACAGTTTGTTCTCCTGCTAATTTATTGTATTCATCTTGCATCCAAGCCATTATTTGTCCATTTGTATTTACGTCTGGAGCAGGTATATCTAATTTTTCTCCAAGGTATCTGAACATTCCTCTTACCCAACCTCTTGAAAGTTGTTCTAATTCTCTTTGAGATAATTCAGAAGGATCAACAGTTATTCCTCCTTTACCTCCACCGTAAGGGATACCAGTTACTTGACATTTGATACTCATCCAGATAGATAATGCTTTTACTTCGTCAGCATTTACGTTTGGATGGAATCTTATTCCACCTTTGAAAGGTCCTACTGCATCATTGTGAGCTGATCTATATCCTTTGAAAGTTTTGATAGAACCATCATCCATTTTAACTGGAATAGAAATCTCAATTATTCTTTGAGGTTCTTTCAATAATTCAAATACTGCAGGATCAGTTCCTAAAGCATCACATGATTTTTTTAAGTTAGCTTGTGCACTTACTAACGGGTTTAAAGTTTCTTTACTCATTCTAAAATCCTCCTTAAAATTAATTAATAAAAATTCATCAAATATATTTTAGCATTATTTCAATTTATGTCAATAAAAAAAAATAAAATTTATAAAAAAAAGCAATATGTTCCAGATAAGAAAAGAAAGTTTATATAAAAAATAGATTTTTTTTGAAAATAATATTTATTTTATATATGGTAATTATATTTTTTGTTTACTTAATTTTAAATATTCTCAGTACTTTGCTAGTTAAAAAAGAAAAAAAATATTTTTTTTCTTTTAATTTAAGAAAAATAATAAAATTTTTTCTCTTCACTTTATTTATTTTTATGCTATAATCTAGGTAAATAATAATTATTTATGAAAAATATATTAAGAGAATTATAATTGACTAGAGGAGGCTTATAAATGAAAGTTTTATTTTATGGTGTAAGAGAAGTTGAAGTTCCTATATTTCATGAATTAAATAAAAAATTTAATTATGATTTAGAGTTAATTCCTGATTACTTAAATAGTATGGAAACAGCTGAGAAAGCAAAAGGATTTGAGTGTGTGGTTCTTCGTGGAAACTGTTTTGCAACTAAAGAAGTTTTAGATTTATATAAAAGTTATGGTGTAAAATATCTTTTCACTAGAACTGTTGGAACAAATCATATAGATGTTAAATATGCTAAAGAAATAGGATTGAAATTAGCTTTCGTTCCTTTCTATTCTCCAAATGCAATTGCTGAACTTGCAGTATCAATGGCTATGTCTTTATTGAGAGCTTTACCTTATACTGCTAAAAAATTTAGAAGAAGAGATTTTACAGTTGACAAAGATATGTTCTCAAGAGAAATCAGAAATTGTACAGTAGGTGTTGTTGGATTAGGTAAAATAGGATTTACGGCAGCTAAATTGTTTAAAGGTTTAGGAGCTAATGTTATCGGTTATGATAAATTCCCTAAAAGTGGAATAGAAGATATAGTTACAAATGTTTCAATGGAAGAACTAATTGAAAAAAGTGATATCATAACTTTACACTGTCCATTCATAAAAGAAAATGGAAAAGTTATAACTAAAGAAGTTTTAGCAAAAATGAAAAAGAACTCTATTCTTATAAACACAGCAAGAGGAGAATTGATGGATTTAGAAGCTGTTGTTGAAGCATTAGAAAGTGGACATCTTTCAGCAGCAGGAATTGATACTATTGATGGAGAAGTAGATTATTTCTTCAAAGATTTCTCTGAAAGAGAAGTTGAATTCAAATTACAATTCCCTATTTTCCAAAGATTACTTGATTTATTCCCAAGAGTTTTAGTTACTCCACATGTAGGTTCATATACAGATGAAGCAGCAGCTAACATGATAGAAACAACTTACGATAATTTAAAAGAATACTTAGATACAGGAGCTTGTAAAAACGATATTAAAGCTTAATTAAAAAATATAAAAAATAAGGCTATTGCAAATATTTGCAGTAGCCATTTTTATGTCTAAGGAAATTATAATTTGATTTCTTGGCTCGCCCGTCCTAACGGACTGCTCGCCTTTTGTGTCGGGGCTGTCGCCCCGACGCCCTCTTAAAAAATAATTAAATTTTATAATTTTTTTGTAGGGGCTTGGGGGCGAAGCCCCCACATGAGAAAGGGCGACAGAAAATTTATTTTCGCAGTCGCCCTTTTGTTTATATCTAAGTATTATTTAACTTTTTGTTTTGTGTGGGGATTGGGGCGACAGCCCCAAGCCTCGCAGAGAGGGGAAACAGTTCTTAGAGTTTCTTAACGAACTTGTTCGTTTAGAAACTCTTAGATGCTTAGCTGAAAGCGGTGTAAGTAGAGCAGAGCGAACGCAGTTTCCCCATTTTTTATTTATTTCTTATTTTTATATATTCAGCAAAATCTATTAGAAATTTCCCCTCTTCTCCAAAAAGATTTTCTATAATATTTTTTGCTTTAAAAATTGTTTCTTCTAAAATTTCTTTACTTTTTTCTAATCCCAAAATACTCGGGTAAGTAGATTTTTTTAATTTTGTATCACTACCAATTTTTTTTCCTAAATTTTCAAAATTTCCCTCTATATCTAAGATATCATCTTTAATCTGAAAAGCAAGTCCAATTAAATCAGCATACTCACTTAATAATTTTTTTTCTTTTTCTGTTGTGTCAGCAATGATACAAGCAATTTCAATTGGGAGTTTTAATAATTTTCCAGTTTTATTTTCATGAATATATTTTAATTTTTCTAATGAAATATTTTTATTTTCACTTTCAATATCAATAGTTTGTCCACCTATCATTCCATTTATACCTGCATAAAAAGAAACTTTTGAAATTATTTTTACTATTTTATCTGCACTTAAATATTTTAAATTTTTTTCTGATAAAATATAAAAAGCATGAGTTAAAAGAGCATCTCCAATTAAAATAGCCTCTGCTTCTCCAAATTTTTTATGAGTAGTAAGTTTCCCTCGTCTATATTCATCATTATCAAGAGCTGGTAAATCATCATGAACCAAAGAATAAGAATGGATTAACTCCAAGGCAATGGCAGATTTTATTCCTTTTTCCATTAAATTAGGATTTTTATTTTTTTTTGAAAAGATATCTAGTGTTGCAAGCAATAAAAGTGGACGCAATCTTTTCCCTCCATTTAAAACAGAGTATTTCATTCCCACTGCTATAACTTCTGGGTAAGATAATTCATTCAGTTCTTTTTCTAATTCTTGCTCAAAATTTTTTAAATATTTTTGAAATTCCATATTAAATCTCCTCAATATTTATATCTCCATTTTTTTCCATAACTTTATATAGTTTTCCTTCTGCTTCATTTAAAATTTCAGAAGAATCTTTTATAAGCTTCATAGCTTTTTCATATTCTTTTATAGAATCATTTAAACTTAACTCTCCATTTTCAATTTTTGATATTATTTCATCTATGCTTTCTAAATTTTTTTCAAAACTATTTTTTGCCATTTTAATTTTCTCCTTATTTTTAAAATAAAATTATATTTTAGGGCTCTCTACGTCCTTTTACTCTGCTGCTTTTATGGTTAGTAGTTTGTTAATACCTTTTTTTATTAAAATTTTATTTGAATTTTTCAATTAAATAAAAATTTATAATGGGTTGTAGGGGCGAAGCCCCTACGAAAGAGGGCGGCAGGAGATTTATCTCCGCAGTCGCCCCCCTATTTTGTGTAAAAAGTTAAAATTTTCTTATTATATTTTCTTTCATCAGATTTTCTAAATCCAGCAATTTCATCTGCTAAATTTTCATATAAATGGTGCTCACAAATAATTAGTCCGTCATCACTTAAAATTTTTGCTTTATTTATGGCTTTTAAAACTTTTTCACATACTTCATCTTGATAAGGTGGATCCATGAAAATTATATCAAACTTTTCATTTTTTCTTCCTAAAATTTCAACAGCTCTTATAGCATCATTTTTATATGCTCTTGATTTTTCTGCATAACCTAAATTATTTATATTTTCTATTATGTATTTTAAAGCCTCTGCATCTTTTTCTATCATTATTGCTCTTTTAGCACCTCTGCTTAGTGCTTCAAGTGAAATGCTTCCACTCCCACTAAATAAATCTAAAAAATTTGAATCTTCAATATATGGTGCAATAATTGAAAAAAGAGATTCTTTTACACTTTCTAAAGTTGGTCTTGTATCAAAACCTTTTCTTGTTTTTATTTTTCTATTTCTTGCTTCTCCTGCAATTATTCTCATTTTTTCACCTCTATAATTAAAAGAATTTTTTTGGCTCGCCACGGGCTATCGCCCTGCTCGCCTTTTCGGTGTTGGGGCAAGCCCCAACACCCCACAATAAAACTACGAGCCTTTAATCAGGTATTACTCCGATAAAAACGCTCTAAGAAATAAAATTTCTAAGAGCCTTTAAAATTTCTCAGTAAAAACTTGTAATGAGTTTTAGAAAAATCTTGCGTGTTTGAGCGTAGCGAGTTTGCAAGTTTTTCTTAACGAATTAGAGTTTTTACGATTAAAGAAATTTTGGGCTCAAAAAGACTTTTTGTTACTTTTTCGTCTTTTGAAAAAGTAAATTTAGAATATAAACATAGCATCTCCAAAACTAAAGAAATGATATTTTTCTTCAACTGCAATTTTATAAATATCTAACATTTTTTCTCTATCATACAATGCAGAAACTAACATGAGTAAAGTTGATTTTGGCAAATGAAAATTTGTAATTAGAGCATCTACAACTTTAAATTCATAACCGGGATAAATAAAAATTTCTGTATCTGTTTTTTGAGCAACAACTTTATTTGCTTCTTTATCAACAGAAGCTTCTAATGCTCTTGTAGTAGTTGTTCCAACAGAAATAATTCTTCTTCCCTCTGCTTTTGCCCTATTTATTTTTTTAGCAACATCTTCTGGAATTTCAAAAATTTCACTGTGCATTTTATGATTTAAAACATTTTCTTCTTGGACAGGTCTGAAAGTTCCGAGTCCCACTTCTAAAAATATATCTAAAATTTCAACACCCTTATCTTCAATTTTTTTTAGTAATTCTTTTGTAAAATGTAATCCTGCTGTTGGAGCTGCAACCGATTCACCTCTTATAGCATAAACTGTTTGGTATCTTTCTTTTTCGGATAATTTTTCTGTTATGTAAGGTGGCAGTGGCATTGAGCCTAGTTTATCTAAATTTTCTTCAAATGTTCCCTCATAATAAAATTTTAAAATTCTATTTCCATCTTCTTTTATTTCTAAAAGTTCTGCTATGAGTTCGTTGTTTTCTCCAATATAAACTTTCTGTCCCAACTTTAATTTTTTGGCAGGCCTTAAAAGACATTCCCAAGTATCTATATTTATTCTCTTAATAAGTAAAATTTCTAAAATGCCACCTGTTTCTTTATGTCCAAAAATTCTTGCAGGTATAACCTTAGTTGAATTTCTAACTAAAATATCTCCTTTTTGAAGATAATCTATAATATTAAAAAATTTTTTATGCTCCACAGAATTATTTTTTTTATCAACTAGCATAAGTCTTGAACTATCTCTTGGCTCTGCTGGTTTTTGTCCTATAAGTTCTTCGGGAAGCTTATAATTATAATCATTCAAATATGTGGACATCGTCATCAACCTCATTTATTTTTTTCTTTGCTATAATTACTCTATCGTTTCCA
>JAGYHM010000037.1 GCA_018457305.1 Fusobacterium sp.
AGTAAATGGAGATGTTTTGGTACAAAAAGCACCTGCTTGTACAATAGAAGTTTTAGCTAAAGCAGTTATTGAATTATTTGAGCAAAATCATGAAATAAAAAATATTGGAATTAGACATGGTGAAAAAATGTATGAAACTCTTTTAACAAATGAAGAGTGTACAAATGCTGTTGATATGGGAGAGTTTTATAGAGTTCCATGTGATAAAAGAGATTTAAATTATGATAAGTATTTTAAAGAAGGGGATATGGATAGAAATTCATTAACAGAATTTAATTCAAATAATACAAAGTTATTGACTGTTGAAGAAGTTAAAGAAAAATTACTTAGTTTAGAATATATTAGAGAAGAATTAAAAATTTGGAAACAAGAAAAAGATAAAAGATAGGTTGTGATTTAAAATGAAAATTTTAATAACAGGAGCAAAAGGTTTTGTTGGAAAGAATTTAGTTGAAAATTTAAAGAATATAAGAGATAAAAAAGATAGAGTTCACATTATCTCTGACGAATTAGAGATTTTAGAATATGATATAGATAATAGTTTAGAAGAATTAGAAGAATATTGTAAGAAAGCAAATTTTGTTTTTAATCTTGCAGGAGTAAACAGGCCTAGAAATAATTTAGAATTTATGGAAGGAAATTTTGGTTTTGCATCTAAATTATTAGAATTATTGAAAAAATATAACAATACTTGTCCAGTTGTTTTATCTTCTTCTATTCAAGCCTCATTAGAAGGAAGATATGTTAATAGTGAATATGGAAAAAGTAAATTAGCAGGAGAAGAACTTTTTAAAAAATATTCAAAAGAAACAGGGGCAAAAGTTTTAATTTATCGTTTCCCAAATTTATTTGGAAAATGGTGTAAACCAAATTATAATTCAGTTGTAGCAACTTTTTGTAATAATATAGCAAATGATTTACCTATACAAGTAAATGATGAAAATGTAAAATTAGATTTAGTTTATATTGATGATTTAGTAGAAGAACTTTTAAGAGCGGTAATAGGAAAAGAAACAAGAGACGAAAAAGGATACTGTTATATTCCAGAAATACATACAGTAAGTCTGAGAGAAATTGTTAATTTATTAGAAGAATTTAAAAAAAGTAGAGAAAATTTCTTTATTTCTAATATGGAAGAAGGAAGTTTTAGTAAAAAACTTTATTCTACTTATTTATCTTATTTAGCACCAGAAAAATTTTCGTATAAACTAAAAATGAATGTAGATAATAGAGGAAGTTTTACAGAGTTAGTAAAAAGTTTAGATAGAGGACAGGTTAGTATAAATATTAGTAAACCTGGAATTACAAAGGGACAACATTGGCATAATACTAAGACAGAAAAATTTATAGTTGTTTCTGGACAAGGTTTAATACAATTACGTAAAGTTGGAGAAGAAAAAATAGTTGAATATAAGGTAAGTGGAGATGAAATAACAGTTGTAGATATGATACCAGGATATACACATAATATAATAAATTTGAGTGAAACTGAAAATCTTGTGACAGTTATGTGGTGTAATGAATGTTTTGATACAAATAAACCAGATACATATTTTGAAGAGGTATAAAATGAATAAATTAAAATTGATGACAATAGTAGGAACAAGACCTGAGATAATAAGATTATCGGAAGTTATAAAAAAATGTGATAAATATTTTGAACAGATTTTAGTACATACAGGACAGAATTATGATTATAATTTAAATCAAGTTTTTTTTGAAGATTTAAAACTTAGAGAGCCAGATTATTATCTTAATGCTGTTGGAAAAGATTTGGGAGAAACAATAGGAAATATAATTGCAAAATCTTATGAAAAATTAGTTGAGATAAAACCAGATGCTTTATTGATATTAGGAGATACAAATTCTTGTTTATCTGCAATAGCTGCAAAAAGATTACATATACCTATATTTCACATGGAAGCTGGAAATAGATGTTTTGATGAGTGTCTTCCAGAAGAAACAAATAGAAGAATAGTGGATATAATTTCTGATGTAAATTTATGTTATTCTGAGCATGCAAGAAGATACCTTAATGCTTCGGGAGTTGCAAAAGAAAGAACTTATGTTACAGGCTCTCCTATGGCAGAAGTATTAAAAGAAAACTTAAATGAAATAGAAAATTCAGATATTTTAAATAAATTAAATCTTAAAGAAAAACAATATATTCTTTTGAGTGCTCATAGAGAAGAAAATATTGATATAGAAGAAAATTTTATTTCTTTATTTAATTCAATAAATAATTTAGCAGAAAAATATAATATGCCTATTCTTTATTCTTGTCATCCACGTTCTAAAAAATATATAGAAGCAAGAAACTTTAAATTAGATAAAAGAATTAGACTACATGAGCCACTAGGATTTCATGATTATAATAATCTTCAAATGAATGCTTTTGCAGTTATAAGTGATAGTGGAACTTTACCAGAAGAGTCATCTTTTTATACTTCAATAAATAAATCATTTCCAGCTATTTGTATAAGAACGAGTACTGAAAGGCCAGAAGCACTTGATAAAGGATGTTTTGTTTTGGCTGGAATATCAAATAATGAAGTTGAACAAGCAGTAGAACTTGCAGTAGAAATGAATAAGAATAAAGATTTTGGAATACCAGTTCCTACTTATACAGAAGATGTTTCAACTAAAGTTGTAAAAATAATTCAATCATATACTGGTATAGTTAATAAGATGGTTTGGAGGAAGAATTGATGAAAATAATAGTTGTAAATAATCCAGCAGCGAAAGAGGGTGGAGCTTTAACTATATTGGAACAATTCTTAAAAAAAATTTATTTAAGTAAAAGAAAGACTTTATTTTATTTTTTTGTAAGTGTAGAAAAATTAAAAAAATATGAAAAAGAAAATATTAAGGTAATTATTTTACCAAAGCAAAATTTTATAGAAAGAATTTTATGGGATAACTTTGGATTAAAGAAATATTTAAAAAAAAATAAAATTACTCCAAATTTATTTATTTCTATTCAAAATACAGGAGTAAATATTAATAGAAAAATATCTCAAGTTTTATATTATCATCAATCATTACCACTATCAGAAAAAAAATGGTCAATATTTAATAGAAGTGAGAGAAAATTTTGGATGTATAAAAATATTTATCCGTTTTTTACAAGCCGACATTTGAATAAGACAAGAAAAGTTATTGTACAAACTAATTGGGTAAAAGAAGGATTTACTAAAAAATTTGATTACTCTAAGAAAAAAATTTTTGTAATAAAACCAAAAGTGGAATTACCAGATACAAATAATATTAAAATACTTTCAAAGGAGAAATTTAGAATTTTTTACCCTGCTCCACCATTAATATATAAAAATCATAAAATTATACTAGAAGCTTTAGTAAAAATAAAAAATGATACACCAGATTTATTAGAAAAAATAGAATGTATTTTTACATTTTTTTCTGGAGATAGTGTTGAAATAGATACTCTTATTAAAGACAATAAATTAAGTAATGTAGTTAGATTAATAGGTAAAGTTTCTTATGAAAAAGTATTAGAGTATTATAAAAGTACGGATTTGTTAATTTTTCCGAGTTATATTGAAACATTAGGCTTACCACTTTTAGAGGCTAAACATTTTGGTTTAAATATAATTGCCATAGATTTACCTTACAGTAGAGAAGTTATTGGGGAGTATGAAAAAGTGTTATACTTTAAATCAGAAGATGTAGATAGTATAAAAAATAAAATATTAGAGATGATAAAGAATAATTATGGAGATAATTAATGATATTTAAAGAAAAGTTTGAAAAAAGAATATTTATATTATCCATTTTCATAAGACTTTGTGTACTATTAATTATATTTTTACTTTCAAGTTATATGGAGAAAGGATTTATAGCTTCACATAGGGATGTTGATGATTGGAGATATGAAGCAGGTGGGGAATATTATGCTCAGTATGCAAATTCACTATTTGATGTTGATATTTTTACAGAGGCATTTGCAAGGTGGAATGATTGGAAAGGTTATCAATTAGATAGACCATTTTCAAGTACTCCTATGTGGTATTGGATAGTATGTGATATGATGTATATTACCAAAACATATTGGGCAGTTAGAATATTAAATATTTTAATTGCGGGTTTTTCATCTATATATATTTATAGATTTTCATTTTTAGCTTATGGAAAAAAAACTGCAAGATTAGCAACAAAATTATTTACTTTTTTACCTTATCCAGTTATTTTTTCTTGTTTTTCTTATAAGGATCATTTAGTTTTGCTATGTACTTTTTATTTATTACATTTAGCAGTGAAAATTAGATACAAGATTAAAATAGATAGAATACAAATATTAGTAGGAGCGATTTTATTGTTAATAATGATGCTTACAAGAAGTGGATTATCGACGATTTTTTTAGGTGTTTTTATGGTAATTAGTTTTATCAAAATAGAAGATATAAAAAAAATAATTAATATTAAGATGATTATTGTTTTGGGAGTAATTTTAGTTTTTTCATATTTTTTTTACGATGTGATACTTTATAAATTTAAAGTTTATTTAGCAGCAAATATAAATTCTACAAATGTTGGGAATACTATATCAATTGTAACTATAACAAAGTTGAGAGATTTTTATAAATTACCTTTTACATATATATTTTCAACTATAATGCCAATTGGGATAGGAAAATTAACTAATTCTTGGTTTTCTATTGTCGCCAATATAAATATTTTAATGATTCCAATTGGAATAGGAGGAGTATTATATGTTTTCTTAAAGAGAAAAAAAGATTATATTTTATTTTGGGTAACTCTAGGATATTATCTTATTTCTATAATAATGTCTACTGGAATTTTTAGACATTATTATAGTTTGTTACCGTTAACATTTATTGTATTTGCTGATTTTATAACAAGGAGTAAAAAAATAGAGAGGGTTCTTTTGATTTTAGGGACAATATTGAGTATAGTACTTTTATTTTTTTACTATATATTTTATAGGAGTTAAAATGGTTAAGATAAAAGCATATCTAAAGTATACATTAATTATAATAATAGAAAACTTTTTAAAAATTTTATGGTTGTTTCCATTAAAAAAGAATAGAGTTTTATTTTTCAGTTTTAATGGGAAACAATTTTCAGATAGTCCAAAGTATATTTATGAAAATTTAAATGAATTTGGAAAAAATAAAGAAATAGTATGGTCTTTTATAAATTCAAAAAATAAGACTGAATTAAAAGAAAAAAATGTTAAAAAAGTTGAATACATGTCTTTACATTTTATTTTTGTATTTGTGACCTCTAAATTTATTATAACTAATAATTTTGTTTCTAGTTATTTACCGGTAAGAAAAAAACAAATATTATTGAATACTTGGCATGGTGGAAGCCCTTTAAAGACTGTGGGATTAGCACAAGAAGATAGTACGGAATATGATCTGTTATTTTTTAAAGAACAAGAAAAAAAATATAAGGCATTTTTATCAAGTTCAACTTTTATGACAAGAGAAGTTTTCCAAAAGTCTATGAATTATAATGGTAAAATTTTGGAATTTGGAATGCCTAGAAATTCTATATTATTTAAAAAAAATAATGAGATTATTGATAAAGTTTATAATTATTTAAAAATTTCTATGAAAGAAAATATTGGTATTGTTTTATATGCTCCTACTTTTAGAGGAACAGCATCCAATTCCTCATTTCTTGCAGATGATGAACAGTTTTCTATAGAAGAAGTTATAAGTGAGTTAGAAAAGAAATTTAATAAAAAATTTATTTTTTTATTTAGAGCTCATCATGCAATGAGAATAAAAATTAATTCGGAGAAAGTAATAGATGCATCTAACTATCCGGATATGCAGGAATTACTATCTGTTGCTGATGTATTAATCACAGATTATTCCTCATGTATGGGAGATATGTCGCTTACTAAAAAGCCAGTTTTTTTATATGTTCCAGATTTGAAAGAATATACGAAAGATAGAGGATTTTATTGGGATATTTATTCCTTACCTTTCCCATTGGCAAAAACTCAAAAAACTTTTTTAGAGGAAATAAAGAAATTTAATTTGATTAAATATAAAGAAGAGGTTAATAAATATTTAGAAAAATTGGGTAATTATGAAACAGAAAAATCAATACAAAAGACAATAAAATGGTTAGAAGAACAAGAAAAACAATAAAAAAGGAGATAAAATTATGAGAAAGATAGATTTTGATGTCTTATTAGAAATATTTGAACGAAATATTACAAATATAGATAAGTTGGCAAAAAGACTATTTAAAACAGAGAAGCAAATAGAGAGTGCATTATTTTTTTTAGAAAAAGAAGGTTATATATTTAAAAATGAAATTACTAATAAAGGAAAAAATAAGTTAGCTACACATAAAGTGGATAATGCGATAATACTTGCAGCGGGAATGTCAACAAGATTTGTTCCATTAAATTATGAAAAACCTAAAGGTCTTTTATTAGTGAAAGGAGAAAGTTTAGTAGAAAGACAAATTAAAGCATTAAGAGAAAAAGGAATAGAAGAAATTATTATAGTTGTAGGTTATATGAAAGAACAATTTAAGTACCTTATTGAAAAATATGGTGTTACTCTAGTAGAAACAGAAGAATACAAAAGTAGAAATAATCATTCTAGTATTTATGCAGCTAGAAAGTATTTAAAAAATTCAATTATAACTTCTTCAGATTTATACTTTACTGAAAATTTATTTCAAACTTATGCTTATGACTCTTACTATTCTTCTATTTATATTTCAGGAAAAACAGCAGAGCGTGGAATAAAAACAGATGAAGATGATAAAATATTAAAGACATTTTATGGCAATAAGTGCTATGATGTATGGGTTACATTGGGATATGCTTTCTTTTCAAGAAAATTTTCAAAAAAAATAATAGAGATTATTGAAGCAGAGTATAATAAACCAGAGAGTATAGATAAATTCTGGGCAGATTTTCAAGATGACTATTTAGAAGAATTATATATGTATGCTAAAAAATGTGAAGATAATATAATTTATGAGTTTGATAGTTTAGAAGAATTAAGAGATTTTGATGTTCTTTATAAAAATAATTCAGGTTCGAAAATAATGAAAGATATTTCTGATTTTTTAAATATAAAAGAATCTGAGATAGTTGAGTTGACTTCTTTAAAAAATATAAAATATTCTATGTTTAAATTTAAATGTAAAAGACAATTATATATATGTGATGTAGTCCCTGATGAAAGAGAAGAAGTAAATTATTTAGGAAAAAAATATACACAAGTTTTGGAAAAAGAAAATATATTAAAAATATTTAAAATAAAATAAAATAATAAGGAGAGCAAAAATGAAAACAAGTAAAAATTTAGAAAGATTGTATAATTATTCAAAAGAGTTTAAGGAGTATCATAAAGGGACAGTACCATTGTGTGCAGCAGAAAATGCCATTTCAGATTTTGTGGAAATTCCTTTAAGTTTTGGTTTTCAAGAGAGATATATAATGAATAATACATATTCTTTTGAAATGAAAGGAAACTTTATTGGAGCTGAAAAATTAATACCATTTTATCAAGAAATTTCAGCTGCATGTGAAAGAATTTTTGGAGCAAAATATACTGATTGTAGACCATTTACTGGTATGAACTGTATAGATATGATTGTAAAAACGGTTTGTGAGTCTGGAGATAAAATGATGTTGTTAAGTAAGGAGCATGGGGGACATGCCTCTGTAAAACCTGTGGTAGAACGTTTAGGAATTGAAACTTTTATGGCTCCATATGATATAGAAAAAAATGATTTGTGTTATGAAGAATTAAATAAAATGATAAAAGAAGAAGGAATTAAATATATTCTATTAGCTCCTTCAGATATTATAAAACCACTTGAAATAGAAAAAATTGATACTTCAAATTGTGTTTTAATGTGGGATTGTAGTCAATTATTAGGAATTATTGCGGCTGGATTGTGTTCAAATCCTTTAAAAACAATGAAGAATATAATTATGTTTGGAGGGACACATAAAACTTTTCCTGGACCAGCATCTGGATTGATAATGACAAATGAAGACGAATTACATCAAAAAATGGAAAAGAGTATAAATCCTAAATATTTGAGACATCCACAAATGCATCAAAAAATATCATTATTATTTGCTTTATTAGAATTTGAAGAATATGGATTGGATTACATGAATTATACTATTTATTCAGCAAATTATTTAGGAAAAAAATTAAAAGAACTTGGATTTGATATTTTTATGTTAGAAGATTCTATTTCAAAAACTCATCAAATATTTATACATTGTAGTAAAGAGGAAATGGAATTGATATATAATAATTCTTATAAATGTGGAGTGACTTTAAATAAAAAATCAAAAGAACTTTTTAAAGGGTATGGAATAAGATTAGGAACACAAGAAATTGCTAGATATAAGTGGGATGAGGAAGCATTAGATAAGGTGGCATTAATTTTGTCCAAGTTATTAGAAGAAAATTTAGATATTGAAGAAATAAAAACTATTGTTGAAACTTTACCTGAAAAGAAAATACATTATACTTATTCAGAAAAAATAGTTAATGATTTTAGAAATTTAAATTTATAAAAAGGTTGATAATTAATGGAAATAAATAAAGATTATAATGGAATAAAAGTAGGGATAATATATACTTTTGGAAATATATTAGTAAAAGCTCTTCCATTTTTAACTTTACCTATTTTTACAAGTTTATTATCGACTTCTGACTTTGGAATATATTCTACTTATTTATCATATAGTAGTTTATTAACTATATTGGTTGGACTAGGAGTAGCAGGTACAGTTAAGATAGGAAAATTTGAATTTTCAAATTCATTTGAAAATTATATTTCTTCTAGTTTCGTATTGATAATGCTTTTTGGTTTAATTTTACTAGTAGGAGCAAATTTTTTTTTCTCTTTTATAAATACACAACTATGGTTATCGCGAGTAGTTTTAAATTTATTAGTATTACAGAGTATATCGACAGCTATATACTCTGTAATAAATGCAAAATATATTATTAATGGAGAATACTTAGATAATTTAAAAATTATATTTTTTATGACTACTTTGAATATAGTATTATCTCTTATTTTATGTACTACTTTGTTCAAAAACCTTTCTTATTTAGGACGTATTATTGGTACAACAACAGGTGCAATCATAATAGCAACTTATATTATAATTAAACAAAATAAAAATTTCCTATTAACTTTAAATAAAAAGGTGACAAATTTTACTTTAAAGGTATCTATTCCACTAATTCCACATCAATTATCAATTTCTTTGTTAGCACAAAGTGATAAATTAATGGTTCAATATTTAATAGGAAATATGGAAGCTGGAATTTATGGTGTTGCCGTTATGATAAGTGTGGTATTAGAAGTTATTAGGGGTTCTATAGATAATGCATGGACACCATGGTTTTATAGTATGCTATCGAAGGGAAATTATATTATACTGAGAGAGAAAAATAATCTTATTGTAGTTTTCTTTACTTATTTGACGGTATGTTTTTTACTAATTTCTCCAGAGCTTGTTCATATAATGACTAGTAAAACCTATTGGGAAAGCATCTATATTCTTATTCCTTTAGTAGTTTCAATCTACTTAAATTTTATGTATATTTTTTCAATAGCTATTGAATATTTTTTTAAAAAAACATCTTTTATTTCATTAACAACAATACTTAGTATGGTTATAAATATTGGATTGAATTATTATTTCATACTAAAAATTGACTATATAGCTGCTGCTTATGCTACATGTATTGCTCGTTTATTTATGTTTATTTGTCATTTTATTATGGCTAGGTATATATTTAAAAATATTATTGTTAACACGCTTTATTTACTACTTTCTCTATTTTTAGTTATTTTAGTAGCGATAACAGTTAGTTTAAATATTTATAATATAGTAATTAGATGGAGCATGATAGTGGCTATAACACCAGGACTTTTATTTTATTTCTATAAAAAAAATATTGTATTAAAAAGATAACTTTAGTAGTAGTTATTCTTGATAAAAAATAAAAAATTAAATGAGTTTTGTTTCTATTGCAACTGGTGTTGGTAAAAAAATAAAATAAATTTTCAAGTAGATTCAGATGTATATCTGAATCTATTTTTATGCGATTAAGTTTGCTTTAATTAAAATTCTATTTCTAAAATTAAAAAAACTTTTATAGCCGTATGCGATATGTTTTTGTACTTTAATACTTCTATTAATTCCTTCAATAATTCCATTAGAAAAATCATAAGTTAATGAATTTTCTATATACTTTAAATATTTTTTAAAAGTTTTTAAACTTATTTTCATATATGTGTTTTGAACTTTGTAGTAATAATTTTCTATTATTTCTTTAAATTTATTAAAATTTCTATTATTTATCGCGAATAAAATTTCTTGATAAATATTCCAACTTTCTTTTAATTCTTCATCAAATGAAAGTAAAATATTAACTATATCTTCTCCAGAAAGAAATTTAAAATCAAACATTCTATTTTGTCTGTATTTTACAGTAGATACATCGCAATAATTTTTTGAAAGTAATTTCCAATATTTTTTAATTTCTTGTATTTTCTTCTATCTTTATTTCTAAACTTATTCATTATTGATATTCTTAAAGCGTTAAAACTTTTTAAAATTAGTTGAACTAAATGAAATCTGTCAATTGAAATTTTAGCATGAGGAAACATTTTTTTAGTTAGTGAAATGTATGGCGAATACATATCAATTACAATATTTTCTACATTATTTCTAGCATTAAAAGAAAATTTGGAAAAATACTTTTCTAAACTATTTAGTTTTCTATCTTCAAGGATATCAACTATTTGAGATGTTTTAGCATCACAATATATGAAAGACATTGCACCATCAGCATCTTTTGTAGATTTAAATTCATCAAAACAAAGATGTTTAGGTAGAAAATTAAAATTAGGTTTATATGATTGATAACTATTTGCAACAATTCTATTTATAGTTGAAGGAGAAACTCCAAATTCATAGGCGAT
Organism: Fusobacterium sp.; assembly: GCA_018457305.1. The sequence goes on from JAGYHM010000037.1 coordinate 10,987, forward strand.
ATCTTTTTCAGAAATATTTTTTTTTAATGCTAATTTGATAGCGACTTTAACAGAACTAGCGATACAAGATTTTTCAGAATAAATATTTGTATTTAAAGAAAAAGTTTTATTACAATCTTTACATAGATATCTTTGTTTTTTAACTTTTAATCGCGAATCAAAACCACAAATTTTAAGAAATCTAATATTAGAATAAATATTTCCGTATTTAATAGTATTTTTACTTTTACAAAAAGAACAAGCACATTTTTGTTATGCGATAATACATATGTGACAAAATAATAAAAAATAGAAAGTTCTCTGA
>JAGYHM010000038.1:0-1970 GCA_018457305.1 Fusobacterium sp.
TTAAGATTGTTGAAGCCGAGGAGAAAGGAGAGAAGATACTTAATAAAGCAAACATAGAAGCAAAAGAAATTGTAAATAAAGCTGAAAAAAATTCAAAAGTTTTTTTAGAAGAAATGGAAAAGAAAGCTAAATCTGAATGTGAAAAATTTAAAGAAGAAGCAAAGGAAGAAATAAAACAAGACTTAGAAGAAATAGAAAAAGAGAGTCAAGAGAGATGTAATTCTATTATGGAAATTCCTCAAGATAGATTAGAAGAAGCAAAAAAACTAATAATAGAGAGGATAGTGAAGTAGTATGGCAATATTAAAAATGAAAAAATTTCATCTTTTAGTATTGAATAGTAAAAGAGAAAAGTTGCTTAGAGAATTACAAATTTTTAGAAATATTCAATTTGAAGATAGTTGTAAAACTCAAGACTTTAAAGATGAAAAAATTGAGAAGTTTAAAAAGATAGACATAGAGCAAGAACTTATAAAATATGATGAAACTCTAAATAAAGTAAGTTCTGTTATAGATTTTGTAACTAAGTACAGTTCACCTATTTCTGGAATAAAAGATGTGATGAAGGGTTTACCTAACTACACTTTTGAGGAGTTAGAAGAAAAAATTAAAGAAATAGATTATGAAGAAGAATTTAAAATTATTAAATCTTTGAAAGATGAATTAGAAGTAGTTGAAGACGAGTTAAATAAAAAGAAAGAATTGATAGAAGAATTAAAGCCTTTATCTAGTTTAGATATAAAGTTCAATGAAATGAAAAAGTTGAAAAAATTTACTTCACTAGTTGGAGAAGTTTCATGGAAATTAGTAGAAGACTTTAAAATAGCTATGTCAAAATTAGAAAATACTTATTGTGAACAAATAAATGTTTTCAATAAAGAATATTATTTCTTTATTATTTCTGATAACAAAGAAGCAGAAAAGCTAGAAGAAGTTTTAAAAGTTGGGAATTTTAATAAAATAAAATTAGATATAGAAAGAGAACCCAAAGAAGAATTAAAACTTTTAAATGAAGAAATAGTAAAACTTTACAAAAGAAGAAGTGAAATTATATTAGAAGCAGGAAGTAAAAATAATATTTTAGAAGATTTTAAATTGGAATATGAGTATGTAGGAAATTTAAAAGTCCGTTTACTTGCTAAACAAGAATTTATGAATACTTCTAATGTTTCTTCAATAAGTGGTTATTGTCCGGAATTTGAAGTTGAAAGATTGAAAGATACAATAGAAAAAAATTGTAGTGAAAGTTATACTTTGGAATTTGAAGAAGTAGATAGGAATAGTGAAGATGTACCAATAATGCTTAAAAATAATAAGTTTATAAGAGTTTTTGAAAGCATTACTTCTATCTATGCTATGCCAAAATATAATGAGATTGATCCAACTCCGTTGTATGCTCCCTTATATGCAATATTTTTTGGTATGATGGCAGCAGATTTTGGTTATGGAGCAATTCTAGTTATACTAACGGCTTTAGGATTAAAATTGTGTAATTTTACTCCAAGTATGAGAAAAAATGTAAAATTTTTCCAATTACTTGGAATAACAACAGCAATTTGGGGCTTCTTATATGGTTCATACTTTGGTGGAAAGATTGCAGGAATGTGGCAGCTTTTAGATTTAGGAACTCAATTTATGACTGTCTTGGTTGTATCAGTTATAATGGGAGGCTTACATCTATTCTATGCACTGGCAATTAAAGCATATATGGAATATAGAGATAAACAATATGCAAATATATTCTTTGATGTAGTGAGTTGGTATATATCTTTGATAGCAATAATAGTCTTGTTATTATCAATAGTTGGAGTTATACCAGAAGCATACAAAGCTCCAGCAAAAACAGTAACACTAATCGGAATAGTATTACTTATCATAGCAGGAGCAAGACAAACAAAAGGAAATATAGCACAAAAATTAGTTGCAGGTTTGTATAATGTATATGGAATTTCAAATTATATAGGAGATTT
>JAGYHM010000038.1:2095-11115 GCA_018457305.1 Fusobacterium sp.
TGTTATTTTTCCATATATTTAACTTGTTCTTATCTTGTTTGGGAGCCTATGTACATGCTTTAAGACTTATATATGTTGAATTTTTTGGGAAATTTTATGAAGGTGGAGGAAAAGCCTTTCAAGTTTTCAGAAGTGAATCTAAGTATATAAATCTTGATAGACAATTTGAAGATTAAAAAAATTTAAAAAATAAAAATAATAAATAAAAATTAGAGGAGGATTATTATGAGTTTTGGAATGTGGATAGTAAATAAAGGTGGAATTATATTAGGTACTGTGGGAGTATTTATTGCAATGTTAGCAGCAATAGGGTCAGCACAAGGTTTATCAATAGTTGGACAAGCAGCTTCAGGTTTAGTTCCTGATGAGCCACAAAAATTTGGTAAAACACTAATATTACAACTTTTACCAGGAACACAAGGACTTTATGGTTTCGTTATAGGACTGTTAATATTACTTAAATTAACAGGGGATATGAGTTTAGCACAAGGTTTCTATTTAACAATAGTTGGACTACCAATAGGTTTAGTTGGTTGGGCATCAGCAATAGCACAAGGAAAAGTTGCAGCAAGTGGTATAGGAATACTTGCAAAAAATGAAACTCAAACAACAAAAGGGATTATTTATTCAGTAATGGTTGAAACTTATGCACTATTAGCATTCGTTATTTCTCTTTTACTATTTTTTAGATATGTAAACTTCTTTTAATAAATTTTAAAAATTTGAGTGGTATACAAACAAATAAAAAAGTAGGGAAGTGAGAAGATGGCAGAAGTAAATAAACTTATAGATAAAATTTTAGTTGAATCTGAAAAAGAAGCAGAGAAAATTTTAACTACTGCAAAAGAGAAAGCTAATAAAATAGAAGAAAAATTTAAGTTAGAAGCTGAAAAAAAATATAATATTTTAGTTGAAAAAGGAAAAAAAGAAAGTGAACAACTAAAAGAAAAATTAAAATCAACTGCTAAATTAAAATCAAGGGATAATGAACTAAAAGAAAAACAAAAAATAATAAGTAGAGTTTTTGAAGAAGTTCTTGAAGAAATGAAAAATATAGATTCAAAAAAATATATATCATACTTGAAAAAGAATATGGGTTCTTCAAAAAGAAAAGAACTTGTAGTTATGAAAGATAAGTTGGACTTAGTGAAAGAAAATTTTAAAGATGTAAAAATAGCAGAAGATAGATTCGTTGAAACAGGATTTATTGAGGTAGTAGGTGGAGTAGAAAAGAATTTTACTTTTAATACTCAAATTGAATATGTCAAAGATGAAATGCAGGGAGAAGTAGCAAAGATTCTTTTTGATGGGAGGTAGTTTATGAATAGGTTAGATTACGCCCATGGTGTTGTAGTAGCAAGGGTTAATGAAAAAAAACTTTTGAAAAAAGATGACTTAGATAAGATGATGAAAGCAAATAGCCCAGAAGAAGTTTTTAAAATACTTTTGGATTCAGATTATTCAAAAAGTGCAGTTGGAGTTGAAAATTTAAGAGATTATGAATTACTTTTAAAAAATGAAACTACACGAATGTTTAAACTGGGTTTAGAAATGTTAGATAAAAAAGATGAAAAAGGGATTCTGGAATTATTATCTTTGAAATATAATTATCATAACTTAAAATCTATATTAAAGGGAAAAGTTTCGGGAATAAACTTAGAAAATTTATTTATTTATTCTATACTTAGTGATCCAAATAAAATACAGCTTCAATTTGAAAGTGGTAAATTTACAAATATTAGAGATGAATTTAAAGAGGCTTTAAAAGAGGCTGAAAAGAAATATTCAGAAACAAATGACCCACAGATTATAGATATAGTGATAGATAGAGCCTTTTATAAACATTTAAAAGCAGTAGCTGATTCTTTAGAAATAGATTTATTTAAAGACTATGCAAGTAGTATTATAGATTTTTATAATTTATCTTCTATGATGAGAGCTAGAAATATGGGTAGAGATATTTACTTTTTAGATGAGATTTTAGTTGAAGGTGGTAATGTAGCAATAAATAAATTAAAATCTCTATTTAAAGAAGATTTTGAAAAAGTTATCTTGGCTTTAAAGTCTGAAAAATTTGGAAGAATTTTAGTGAAATATATAGATAAGTATAAGGAAACAAAAAGTTTTACAATTATTGAAAGTGTTAAAGATGAATACTTATCTAAATTAAGAGAAGATTCAAAATTTGTATTTTTTGGACCAGAACCAATATTTTCATATCTTTTAGCAAAAGAAAAAGAAATTGCAATAGTCAGAACAATAATTATTGCAAAATTAAATAATATTTCACCTGAAAAAATAAAAGAAAGGTTAGGTGATATATATAATGTATAAGATAGGAGTAGTAGGAGACAGAGATTCTGTACTTGCTTTTAAATCTATTGGAATAGATATATTTCCTGCCAAAGACTATAAAGAGGCTAGAAATATTATAGAAAAAATGGCAAAAGAGAATTATGGTTTAATTTTTTTAACTGAACAGTTAGCAAAAGATTTAGGTGAAACTATAAAAAAATATAAAAGAAGAGTAACACCAGCAATAATTCTTATACCATCTAATCAAGGAATATTAGGAATAGGTATGGAAGATATAAATAAAAATGTAGAGAAAGCGATAGGAAGCAATATATTTGCTAATTCAAATAAATAAGGAAGAGAGGGGAAATTATGGCAGGTAAAATAGTAAAGGTATCAGGTCCACTTGTAGTTGCAGAAGGAATGGCAGATGCCAATATTTATGATGTTGTAAAAGTATCTGAGTCTAAATTAGTAGGGGAAATAATAGAGATGCGTAATGATAGAGCATCTATTCAAGTATATGAAGAAACATCAGGAATAGGTCCAGGGGAAGTAGTTGAAACAACTGGAGAACCTTTAAGTGTTGAACTAGGACCTGGAATGATAGAAAATATGTTTGATGGAATTCAAAGACCACTAGAAAAATTTAGAGAAGTTACAGGAGATTTTTTAGTAAAAGGGGTAGAAATACCAGCATTAGATAGAGAAAAGAAATGGGATTTTATAGCAGAGGCAAAAGTAGGAGATAAAGTAGCAGAGGGAGATATTTTAGGATATGTTCAAGAAACAGAAGTAGTAAAACACTTAATTATGGTTCCATTTGGAGTAGAAGGAACAGTAGAAGAAATTAAAGAAGGTAATTTTACTATTATTGAAGATATAGTTGCTATTAAACTAGAAGATGGGACATTAAAAAATATACAAATGCTACAAAAATGGCCAGTAAGAAGACCAAGAAGAGTAAGTAAAAAGATAATGCCAACTCTTCCACTTATAACAGGACAAAGAGTTGTTGATACTTTCTTCCCAGTAACAAAAGGTGGAACTGCCTGTGTTCCAGGTCCATTTGGGTCAGGGAAAACAGTAGTACAACACCAATTTGCTAAATGGGCAGATGCACAAATAGTTGTCTATGTTGGTTGTGGAGAAAGAGGAAATGAAATGGCGGACGTTCTTAATGAATTTCCAGAACTTATAGATCCACATACTGGAAAAAGTTTGATGAAAAGAACGGTTTTAATAGCAAATACATCTAATATGCCAGTTGCAGCCAGAGAAGCTAGTATTTATACTGGAATTACAATAGCAGAATATTTTAGAGATATGGGATATTCAGTAGCAGTTATGGCAGATTCAACTTCAAGATGGGCAGAAGCACTTAGAGAAATGTCTGGTCGTTTGGAAGAAATGCCAGGAGATGAAGGATACCCAGCTTATCTATCTTCAAGAGTTGCAGAGTTTTATGAAAGAGCAGGAAATGTAATTTGTAAAGGTAAAGATGAAAGACAGGGAGCATTAACTATAATAGGTGCAGTTTCTCCACCGGGAGGAGATATATCTGAACCAGTTTCACAAGCAACTTTGAGAATAGTGAAAGTGTTCTGGTGTCTAAACTCAAATCTTGCATATAGAAGACACTTTCCGGCAATATCTTGGCTTGATTCATACTCTTTATATCAAGATAATATTGATGAATGGATGAAAGAAAATGTATCAGCTAAATTCCCTAAAAATAGAGCAGCAGCTATGACTTTATTACAAGAGGAATCTGGCTTACAAGAAATTGTAAGACTTATAGGTAAAGATTCACTATCTGCAAAAGAACAATTAAAATTAGAAATTGCAAAATCTATAAGAGAGGATTATTTACAACAAAATGCTTTCCAAGAAGTAGATTCATTTACTTCATTAGATAAGCAAGATAAAATGCTTGATTTAATTTTAGAATTTTACAGAGAGGCACAAAGAGCTTTAGATAATAATGTTTATTTAAGCGAAATTATGAATTTATCTGTAAGAGAATCTATTGCTAGAGCAAAATATACAGAAGAAGATGAAATATCAAAATTAGATAAAATTTCAGAAGAAATTACAAATTCTATAGACGGACTAATTAACAGTGTAGGAGGTAAGTTAGATGATTAAAGAATATAGAACAATAAAAGAAATCGTAACATCACTGTTGATAGTAGATGGAGTAAAAGGAATAAAGTATGAAGAACTAGTTGAAGTTGAAATGCAAAATGGAGAAGTTCGTCGTGGAAGAGTTCTTGAAGTTGATGGAGATAAAGCAATGATACAACTTTTTGAAGGAGCTTCAGGAATCAACATGAGAGATTCAAAAGTTAGATTTTTGGCAAAACCTTTGACTTTATCAGTTTCTGAAGATATGGTTGGAAGAGTTTTTGATGGAATGGGAAATCCAAAGGATGATGGACCAGAATTGATACCAGATAAAAAATTAGATATAAATGGTATTGCTATAAATCCAGTTTCAAGAGATTATCCTTCTGAATTTATTCAAACAGGTATTTCTGCAATAGATGGACTAAATACTTTGGTTAGAGGACAGAAATTACCAATATTTTCAGGAGCAGGGCTTCCACATGCAAATCTTGCAGCACAGATAGCAAGACAGGCAAAAGTTTTAGGAAAAGATGATAAGTTTGCCGTTGTATTTGGTGCAATAGGAATAACTTTTGAAGAAGCACAATATTTTATAGAAGATTTTAAAAGAACAGGTGCAATAGACAGAGCAGTTTTATTTATGAACTTGGCTAGTGATCCTGCAATAGAAAGAATTTCAACTCCAAGAATGGCACTTACTTGTGCAGAATATTTAGCATTTGAAAAAGATATGCATGTTTTGGTTATATTAACTGACCTTACAAATTACTGTGAGGCACTTCGTGAAATATCTGCTGCAAGAAGAGAAGTTCCGGGAAGAAGAGGATACCCTGGATATTTATATACAGATTTATCAACTCTTTATGAAAGAGCAGGAAGAATAAAAGGAAAAAAAGGTTCTATAACTCAAATTCCAATTCTAACTATGCCAGAAGATGATAAAACTCACCCTATTCCAGATTTAACTGGATATATTACAGAGGGACAAATAATTTTATCAAGAGAACTATATAAGAAAAATTTAATGCCTCCAATAGATGTGTTACCTTCTCTTTCAAGATTAAAAGATAAGGGAATTGGAGATGGAAAAACAAGAGAAGACCATGCAGATACAATGAACCAATTATTTGCTGCTTATGCAACAGGAAAAGAAGCAAAAGAATTACAAATAATTTTAGGGGAATCTGCACTCTCTGAATTAGATAAGGCATTTGCAAGATTTGCTGATGATTTTGAAGAAAGATATGTTTCTCAAGGTTATACGACAAATAGAGCAGTTGAAGAAACATTGGATTTAGGTTGGGACTTATTAAAAATAATTCCAAGAACTGAACTTAAGAGAATAAAAGAAAAATTCATAGAAAAATATTTAGGTAAAATAGAAACTGAAAAAGAAAAAATAGGTGAAGGTAAGGTGGATTAGTATGACAAGACTAAATGTTAATCCAACTAGAATAGAACTTTCAAGATTAAAAATTAGATTAAAAACTTCTACTAAGGGACATAAACTTTTAAAAAATAAGCAAGATGAACTTATGAGACAGTTTATTGCTATGATAAAAGAAAATAAAAAATTAAGAGAAGAAGTTGAAGGTAAAATTTTAGATTCACTGCAAGATTTTTTACTAGCAAGAAGTTTATATTCATCTCAAATGTTGCATGAGGCTTTATCTATTCCTAAAAATCAAATTTCGTTAGATATAAAAACTAGAAATTTAATGAGTGTTGATGTACCAGTAATGGAATTTAATTTTAAGAAAAAAGAAGAGATTGCAAATATTTATCCTTATGGATTTAGAGGAACTTCTTATGAATTAGACCAATCAGTAAAAAAATTATATGAAATTTTACCAGAGTTATTAAAATTGGCAGAAGTTGAAAAGGCTTGTCAACTTATGGCAGATGAAATTGAAAGTACAAGAAGAAGAGTAAATGCCTTGGAGTATATGACTATACCTCAATTAGAAGAAACTATAACTTATATAAAAATGAAGTTAGAAGAAAATGATAGAGGAGCAATTACTCGTTTGATGAAGGTAAAAGATATAACAGATAAGAAATAAAATTAAAAAGGGATTGTTAGAAATAAAAAATAAAAAACAATCCCTTTTTTATATATAAGAAATATTTTATGGGGCTCGCTACGGACTAAAGTCCTGCTCGCCTTTTTGGTGGTTGGGGCTTCCGCCCCAACGCCCCTCTTTTAAATTTCATAAGAAATTTATAATTTGATATTATTTTATTTTTTGATTTTTTCTCTGATATAAAGAGAAATATTTTCTATAATTATAATAGTTAAAATTAAATATAAAAGTAATACCCAAACTTTATCCCAATTTCTAAAACGAATATGATTTAGAAGAAGCCTTCCTATTCCACCAGCACCAACCATACCAAGTACAGATGAATTTTTCATATTAGATTCAAATCTATATAAAAATATTGAAATGAATTTAGGAAATGTTGCAGGGAACCACATTTTTAAATAAATATAAAATTCAGATAATCCTAAACTTTCACCGTAGATACTGTAATCAAAATTTTCACTCTCTAAACTATCAACATAAATTTTTGTAATTACTCCTACAGTATAAATAAATAGAGCAAAAAATCCACTTATAAGTCCTGGTCCAAAACCAGTAAAAAATATTATAGCAACTATAATTGGTGGAAAAGTTCTGATAAAATTTATAAAAAATTTTACTAAGAAAGAAAATTTTGATTTTAAGATATTGCTTGCAAAAAAACTTAAAATTATTGCAAAAGGACTTGCAAGTACAGTTGCAAAAAATGCAACAGCAAAACTATCAAAAAGAGCTTTTAAAGCATTTTTTGAATAAGACAAGTCCAACTCATTCAATTTAGAGAAAAAATTATAAAATCTTTCTGATAAAGTTTGTAAAGAAATATCTTCAACACTTGAAGATAAAATTTTTACAGAATAAATTATGAAAATTCCTAATAAAATAAAAAATATTTTTTTTATTAGTTTTAAATTTTTATAAGATTTTTCAGTTGTGATTTTGAAAAACGAATCTTTTTTTCTAAAAAACCAACTCACAGTATCTATTAGCATAATTAAAAGAAGTAAATTTAAAATTATAAAACTAACTTTATCATATCTTAAATAAGATAAATTTTTTAATAATTCTTCTCCAATTCCTCCTGCTCCAACTAAACCTAAAACACTTGCTCCCCTTATGCTTGATTCCAAACTCAAGAAAAAGACTGAAACAATATAGTGTTTTGAAAGTGGGAAGATGCAAGCCTTAAAAAACATAAATTTATTTAAACCCATAGACTGAAAAACTTTTATTTTATTTTCATCAATTTCTTCAATATATTCTTTTATCAGTTTTGTAGCAGAAAAAAATATAATTATACTCATACTCAAAAAACCAGTAAAACTTCCTGCTGAAAATAAATTTACTAGAATTGCAGCAAAAACCAAGGCAGGAATTGTACGAAATATAGTAAAGATAGAAGATAAAATTTTTGTGATAAAAGAATTTTTAGTAAAATATTTTGTTAAGAATGGAGCAAAGATTATTGCAAAGAATACTCCAACAACAGATGCAGAAAAAGCAACTAAAAAAGTTTCATAAATTTTATAGAAAACTATTTTTGAATCTGAAAAATCTATTGTAAGAGAAGAACTTAAAAATGAAAATAATCTTGAAAAATTTTCAGAGTATTCTCCAAAAGATAAATTCATCTTAAAGAAAAAGAAGAAAATAATTAGAGAAAAAAAAGTATAGTTAAAAAAAGTTTTAGTTTTTTGAATTTTGATAAACTTCTCTAATTTCATCATTTGTTATTTTTTCACTCTCCTTAAAAAATAAAATCTCTCCATTTTTCAATGCTAAAATTTTATCTGAAAATTCTTTTGCAATTTCCACATTGTGTAAATTTACTATAATCGTTTTTTCTTTTTTTTGATTTATTCTTTTAAAAATTTCCATTATTTGCTTAGAATTTTTTTCATCTAAACTGCTTATAGGCTCATCGGCTAAAATTAAATCAACATTTGGAGCAAGAGCTCTTGCAATGGCAACTCTTTGTTTTTCTCCACCAGATAAATATTTTGCCTTGGTATAGGCTAAATTAGAAATTCCAACCTTCTCTAAACAATAAAGAGCTCTTTCATATTCTTTCTTTGAAAAATAATTAAAAAATATTTGCAAGAAATTTTTTCTAACTAAAAATGGAGTTAAAACATTTTCAATTACAAATAAATTATCAATTATATTCAAATCTTGGAATATGAAAGCCATTTGCCTTTTTATTAAATTTTTTTCTTTTTCATTTAACTTTGTTAATTCTTTATCATAAAATTTTATGCTACCAGAATTTATTTTTTCAAGAGAATTTATGCATCTTAAAAGAGTTGATTTTCCTGCACCACTCTCTCCAATAATTGAGATAAATTCTCCTTTTTTTATGGAAAAAGATATATTTTTTAAAATTTGTTTTTGTTCGTAATTTTTTGTTAAGTTTTTTATTTCAATAATGTTTTTCAAAATTCTTCCTCCAATTTTATAAATTTATATTTTACTTTTTTACGGGCAAGAAAGTCAGCAAAAGGCCCTTACGAG
>JAGYHM010000039.1 GCA_018457305.1 Fusobacterium sp.
ATAATAGAAAAAAGAACTTTAATAAATATTAAAATATGATATACTATTTTAGAAAGGGAGACAGCGTTCGCTACATTCTACTTACACCGCTTTCAGCTAAGCATCTTAGAGTTTCTAAATGAACAAGTTCATCAAGAAACTCTAAGAACTGTTTCCCTCTCTGCGAGGCTTGGGGCAAAGCCCCCAAGCCCCCAAAAACAAAAAATCAAATTATAATTTACTTAAATATAAAAAGAAGAAGGAGAAGAAGATGAAAAAAAAATTTATACTTTATTTTATCAGCATTTTTACTTTAATTTTATTTATTGGCTGTGGAAAAAAAGAAGATAAAAAAATAGTGAAACAAGAATTTTTTACCGTTATGCCAAAAGAAAAATATACTCTTAATCCACATATTTACAAAGATGATTACTCTCGTGCAATAATTATTCAACTGTGGGAGGGAATAACAGAACTAAAACCAGAAGGAGCAAGATTAGTTTCTGCTGATACTATTGAGCATTCAGAAGATTTTAAAACCTGGACTATTAAATTAAGAAAAGATTTAAAGTGGTCTGATGGGAAAAAAATAGATGCTGATACTTATTTAAAAAGTTGGTTGTCTGCTTTACAAAATAAAGATGTTTCAGAGGAAGTATATAGATTATTTGTAATTGAAAATGCAAAAAATATTTTTGATAAAAAAAATAATATAGAGAAATTTGGAGTAGAAACTAAAGATAATATTTTAACAATTCATCTTAATACCCCAATTGAAAATTTTGATGAGTGGCTAGCAAATCCAATTTTTTATCCAATAAGAGAAGAAAATAAAAATATTAAATTAGAAGAAAGTCAAAATTTAATTGTTAACGGTGCTTTCAAAGTAAAAAATATTTCTGAAGAAGAAATAAATTTAGAAAAAAATAAAACTTACTGGGACAATATAAATACAAAATTAACTAATGTAAATATAGTTTTTGTCAAAGATAAAATAATGGCTTATGAAATGTTTCCAAGATTAGAAATTGATTTCTTCGGAGCACCTTTTTATAGAATCCCTTATGAAAGAAGAAAACAATTTAGAACTTTACCAGAGGCAGTAATTTTCCCAGTTAATAGATATAGTTTTATTTCTTTTCCATCAAATAATAAATTTATAAATTCTAGAGAAGTTAAACAAACTATGTATGCTGTGAGTGATCCTAATTTTATGGGAGAGGTTATTATGCAAAATAATTCTCCAAGTATCTTTAAACACCCTCAACCAGATTCTGCTGTTAGAGAAAAAGCAAAAGAAGAATTTTTAGCTTTAAAAGATAAAGATAAAATAAGTTTTGAAGATAAAGTTTTTACTGCATATAGAGTTGGAGGAAGACTTTTTGAAACAAGATATATTTTATCTGTTTTAAAAGAATGGATAAGTTTATTTAAGATGCCAATAAGAGTTACATCTTCTAAAGAAAATACTCCTGATTTTGCCCTAAATAAATATCTTATTGGAAGCAATAATATAAAAGATTTTTATTATTATATAAATTATAAGTATCAAAACTTAGATGAGAAATTACTTATAAAATCTGAAAAAGAATTTTTAGAAAAACTTCCTGTTTTACCTTTAAATAAAATTTATGATTCTGTTTTAGTTCAATCTCAAGTTGATGGACTTTATTTAGAACCAAATGGGGATTTACATTTAAAATATATAAATATATTAAATCTTGATTAAAGAAAGAGCGACAGCGTCCCTACAGGACTGCCCCCCTCTCTTGTGGGGGCTACGCCCCCAGACCCCCAAAAATAATGTTATAAATTTAAGGGGGTTGTGGCGATAGCCCCAAATAGAAAGGAGAACAGCGCAGCGGGGGGAGCCAAAAAAAATTATTTAGTTATAAAAAAAGAAATAAGTTTTTATAAACCTATTTCTTTTTTATTTTATATAAATTTTTTATTTTAAATTTTTTCCCTCTGTTAAAATTCCCTCTGACATTGTAAAAACTTTTTTCCCATATTTTAAAGTATCTAACTCATGAGTTACAACAAGAACAGTCGTTCCTTTTTCATTTATTCTTGTTAAAAGTTCCATAACCTCTTTTGTATTTTCAACATCTAAATCAGAAGTTGGCTCATCTGCAATTAAAATTTTAGGTTCATTTATCAAAGCTCTTGCTATAATAATTTTTCTCATCTCTCCACCAGATAATTCTTTTGGATAAGATTTTGCTAAGTGCTCTGCTCCCAACTCTTTTAAAAAATACATAGCCTTTGCCTCTGAATCTCCCTCTCTATCATAAAGTTCATACGGCAACATAATATTTTCCAAAACTGTTAGATAAGATAAAAGTGGTGGTGATTGAGGAATAAATCCAATATTTTCATTTCTATATTTTGATTTTTCATCGTCATCTAATTTTAAATAATTAGTATTATCTAAAATTACTTCTCCCTCATCTGCATTTAAAAGTCCACCAACTATATTAAGTAAAGTTGATTTTCCACTTCCACTTCTACCAATTATATGAATAAAATCTCCCTCTTTAATTTCTAAATTTACATTATTTACTGCCTTAAAAGGAAGCCCTGCTCTATTATAAATCTTTGTAATATTTTTTATTTTTAACATTTAAATTAGACCTCCTCTTTAAAACTTAAATAACTATCTTTTTTTATTATTTTATTTGCAACTCTAAGTGTAGCAAGTGGTCCTATAATAGTTGCTAAAATAAAACTCATTAAGAAAATTAAGCTATGTAAACTTATACTTGGAGATAAAAATGGCATAGAGAAAACATCTGCAACTTTTGGAAGCCCTATTAAAGATACTAAAACTCCTAAAAAACTTCCTAGTACTGCTCCGTAAAGTGAAATTAAAGTTGCCTCTGATAAAATAATATTTCTCAATTTTTTCTTTGAAGCTCCTAAAATTCTTAAAATTGCCATTTCTTTTTTTCTTTCATTAAATACTGCAATAAAACTTGTTCCTAAAATTATTACTGCCAAACACCAAAGTGCAACTATAAAAAATACTATACAAGTTGCTAAAGTTTTTAAATTGGAAGAAATTGAATTTACAAATTTCTTACTAAACATTGCAAATATTCCTTCTCTACCTAAAGTTCTTGAAATTTTTGAAGCAAGTTTAACAGAATCTGTTCCTGCCTTTGCCTTTATCATAACAGAAGAAATTATATCTTCTTCTGCAACTCTATTTGCAGTAATTCTTTGAGATTCTTTTGCTAACATTCTGGCAGTATTTTTATTGACAAAGACTGTTGCATCAAAGCCCATACCAGTTTGTTTTAGTCTGGCAGTAATTTTTAAATTTTTATTGAAAAATAAAATATTATCTCCAACTTTTCCTCTCACACGATTTCCAATAATAACTTCTCCATCTTTTAATTCTTTATCAAATTCATGATTTATCCAAGGACTTATTAAGAAATCACTTTTAATATCTATTCCAATAATTTGAACTGGATATGCACAACAAGCTGCTGATAAAGTTGCTATATAAATTTGAGGTGTCATTTTTTCTATTTCATCAAATTGTTTTAATTTATCTAAAGTATTTTCTGGTAAATAAAAGCTAGAAGGCTCTCCTTTTAAAAGAACACTTTCTATATCTGCCCTATATCCAGCAGGAACAACGATTACATCTGCTCCTAATCTATTTGATAAACTTTCCAATCCTTGACTAAGACTAACAGAAAAAATTGACCCTACATATAAAATTATAGAAAATATTGCAACAAGTATTATCATATAAGCACTTCTAAGTGGTTTTTGTCTTATATTTTCCATTGCTAAGTTGTAAGTTGTAAGTTTTCTTTTCATCACTTTTTTCCTTTCAATTTTTATTTTGTATCATTCCGCTTATTATCAATCCTTTAATTTTTTTGTTTTGTGGGGTTTGGGGCGATAGCCCCAAGCCTCGCAGAGAAAGGAGACAGTGAGCAAATGCGAACGCTGTCTCCTCTTTTTAATTATCTCTTTTTAAAAAAAGATAAATTAAATTTATTATCATAACAAGGGCAAGTATTCCTCCTACCATTCCACTAACACCAAAAGTATTGTTTTTTAAGCATTGCATCATAGGATTACCACAGAAACCATAAGCATTTCCCACTTCATTAGTAAAACTAATTATTCTATTAGGTATCATGTAAATTAAAGCAGCAAGAACAATATTTACCAAACAAGCAAGTATTCTTATATATTTTCCCCAAGAATATTTAACAAGCAAAAACATAACTAAACTCACAATAAAAATAAAAACTGCTAACTTCATAACTAAATTTCCACTATAAAAACAACCCATTGGTAAACCTTTAGAATTAAGTTTAGTACAAATTGGTGCTATATATTTTGGTACTAAATATAATACTACCGCTAAAATCATTGCCAAAATTTCAAATAATCTTTTTTTCATCTTTAAATCCTCCAAGTAAATTTTATTCTGTATCGTCCTTATTTATTAGAAAATTTATTGTTTTTGACTTTTTAAAGCTTTTAAAGTAGCCGCTTTAAAGTCTTTATATGAACCAGTAGCTCCAGATACAGCATCAACTTTTTCTATATCTTGAACTTTTAAAAGTAATTTTGGGTATTGTTTCATTCCAGCAACAGCTTTTTGAGCAACTTTATATAAATGTTCTGGTTTATCTTTACAATAGTTTTCATCTTTTATAATATTCTTTTTATCTCTGTATTCAGCCATTACATTTACAATTTTTTTATTTTTCACTTCAAGTGTAACTTTTGTGTAATTTGCTGGATTACCCTCTGAAACTTCTCCAACATAAGTTCCATCTTCTAAGTTAATTTGACTTTCTTTTTCTCCACCACAAGAAGTTAAAAAAACTAATGCTCCTATAAGTATAAATAAACTAAAAAACTTTTTCATTTTTACCTCCTCTATTTTTTATTATAAATTTTTATTTTTTATCTTTGTTGTATATCTTTCACTACTTTTCCATACTCTAAAACTATTTTTCTTTCTGCTACATCTCCAACCTCATTATCATGAGTAACAACAATTATTGTAGTTCCTTCTTTATGTAATTTTTCTAAAATATCTATAACTATTTTTTCGTTTACCTCATCTAAGTTTCCAGTTGGTTCATCAGCCAAAATTATTTCTGGGCAATTTATCAAGGCTCTGGCTATACAAACTCTTTGTTGTTCCCCACCAGAAAGTTGGTTAGGTAAGTGGTTTGCTCTTTCTTTTAATCCAACTCTTTCAAGTGCTTTAAGAGCCTCCTCTTCATCTGTAATACTGTGATAATATTGTGCCACCATAACATTTTCAAGAGCAGTTAAATACGGTATCAAATGAAATTGTTGAAATATTAAACCAATTTTTTCTCTTCTTATAGTTGTTAAACTTTGTTGACTTTCTTTCGTAATATCTTGTCCATCTAAAATAACCTGTCCCATAGTTGGTTTATCCATACAACCAATAATATTCATCATAGTTGTTTTTCCTGACCCAGATGAGCCCATAAAAGCAACCCAATCACCTTTTCTTATAGTTAAATTTATATTACTAAGAGCATGAAGTTCTCCATAAATTTTAGATACATCTTTTACTTCTAACAAAATTTCTCTTTCTTCTTTTATATTTTTTTTGTTTTCCATTTTTATTTTATCTCCTTCCACTCTTTATTCGCCTCTAAGAACTAAGGCAGGGTCAACTTCCATTGCTTTTTTAACAGGATACAAACAAGCAAATGTTGTTACTAACATTGAAACTAATATTGTAATTGGAGCGAATAAAATTTGAAATTCTATTGCTCTTCCGAAAACTCTTAAACTAACTTCTTGTGCAAAAATAAAACCTAAAATTACTCCCAAAAATCCGCCAATAAATCCAAGTATAGATGCTTCTCCTAAAAATTCTTTTTTAATTTCTTCATCAGTTGCTCCAAGAGCTTTTTTTAGACCAATTTCTTTTCTTCTTTCTGCCACAACCGCCATCATAGTTGTTCCAACAGAAATCATTGTTAAAATTAACACAACTATATTAACTAATAAAACAAGAGCTTGTAATTTTCCTAAAACTGTATCTTGAGATTGAGTTACTCTTTTAACAGGTCTTGCTATAATAGTTGGAATTTTTTCTTGTAAATCCTTTGATAATATTTCCAATTCTTTTGAATCTGCCTCAATAGAAGCCTCTATCCCGTCAATATTAGTTTTATCAACTAAAATTTCATTAAGTAAAGTCAGTGGTAAGAAAATAAATGATTCTTCTGCTCCACCTGTTGTAACAATTCCTTTTACTACTAATTTTTTAGAATAAAAATCTTCTCCACTGTCTTTATTTTTACTTTTTTCTGCACTATCACTTTGACTTGTAGCTTTAACTTTTGTTCCTGCTTTAGGTCCTTCAACAGTAAATTTATCTCCAATTTTTAAATTTAATTTTTTAGAAATTTCTTTCCCTATCATAACATTATTGCCATCATCATTATCTATCCAAGTTCCTTCAATATACCAAAACGGACTATTCTTTTTCGCTTCCAACATATCAGTTCCAGTTAACATATAAGGTTGTTGATTTATTTTTGTAGTTTCATATCTATATGGTGCAAGTCCTACAACTTTTTCCTTTGGAAGAAAATTTTTAATTTCCGAAAATTCTTTTTCTGAAATTTTTTCATCTCCTGCTGGTAAAATAATAAAATTTGCTCCATAAGAACGAAATTCTTTTCCAAGTTGCCTAGGTATATCATAATAAATTGTGAATAAACCAGACATTATCATTGAGCCTATTGCTATTGCAAGCAAGGCAACAATCATTCTTGCTTTTCTCCTAATAAGAGAATTGATTATCATTTTAAAATACATTTGTTTTTTTGTCATTTATATTCAATATTCTCCTTTTTTAATCTTGGGCTCGCCAGCTTCGCTGCTCGCCTCTATGGTTGGGGCTACCGCCCAATACCCTGTTAAAAAATTATTTTTTATCTTCCATGTAAAACTTCTGTTGGCTTTAAGCCTAATAAATATTTTATAGCAGGAATACTTCCCAGTATAGTTACTGCAAAAACTAAGGCTATATCAATAGGTATAACTATAACTGCAGGTTCTATGTAAGAAGAAAAAACTGTTTTTCCTATTACTTGAGTAAAACCTAAACCTAGAATATAACCAAATATTCCACCTAAAATTCCAGTTAAAATAATTTCTGTAAGTATTATCAAAATAATTCTTGATGATGTTCCACCAATTGCTTTAATTAAACCTATCTCTTGATTTCTTTCTATAACCGAAGCCGTAATTAAATTTGAAATTCCAAGAGCCGAAGCAAATGAACTCAAAATACAAATCAATAACATCAATAATTCAGTTTTATTAAGTATAGTTCCTTCTGATTCGGCAACCTGTCTATTAGGTTTAGCAACACTATCAGTTAAAACTTCTTGCAACTGATAACTTATAGAACTAACATAGGCAGTACAATACCAAGTTTCATATTCAGATATAGTTAAAGAATTTGGATCTTGTGCAGCCTTTCTTGCTAAATCATTATCTGGAGTCGTTAGAGCCGAAACTTCTATAACAGAAACTTTCCCAGATAAATTTGTTAAATCTTGTGCAGTGGAAAGAGTAGTATAAATATTGTTATCATCATCTCCACCAGAATTAAAAATTCCTCTTACAATAAAACTTTTGCTTTTATCTTTTATTTTTAATTCAACTTTATCTCCAACTTTTACATTATATTTTCCTGCAAGTAAACTTCCAAGTAAAACTCCATCGTTATCATTATCTTTTAACCACTCACCTTTTACTTCCCACCAAGATTTTAAATTTTTAATTCCTGTATCAATTTCTTCTCCTGTTGGCATACTCAAATGTTTTTCAAACCAAGTTCCCTTGATTTTCGTTTTAATATTTTCATTATTTAAAATAATATTTGCAGATTTCTCTAAGTATGGTGCAAAATCTAAAATTGCAAAACCCCAAAATATTTGTTTAATTTTTGGTAGTTCAGCCTCTAGTAAATATTTATCGTTTACTCCTTCACCGCTTATTCCATATAAATCATCTAAAATAGATGAATCTTTGTGCATAATTGTAATATTTGCACCATAAGTTTTTAATTCTTTATTTACTTTATCTCCGACCCCAAACATTACATTCATCATAGCAGTAGCAAGTGAAATTCCTAATGCAACAGTGAATGCTATCATCAACATTTTACTTTTTTGTCTAAATAAAGTTCCTTTTACCATTCTCCAAAACATTTTCTAATCACCTACCGGAAAACGAGTTTTTTCTTTTTCTAAAACTGCTTTATCTATAATAATTTTACTGTCTTTAATTTCATATTCAAAAGGTATAGGATTACACCCACCTCTAAATCCTATCGTTGCCTTATTCATAACAACATCACATCTTTTACATACAACTTCATCATTTCTTTCAAAATAACCAGCCACTCCACAAATATCACAAGCATCTAAACCTAGTCCATAACTTCCACCACGAGGTTTTTTTACGGCAATAAATCTAACGTCATTTCCGCCTTCTTCTGCAATATATGAAAATCTATGTAAGTGTCCATCATCAACATCAGAAAGTGGAATAATTATAAAATTATTCTCTACTGTATAATTTTCTGGTGGACTAAGTTCTACTGGTTTATTTATATAATTTTTAACAGTTGTTATTGAGAAAAGAGAAATTAAAACAAAAACTATTAAAGAAGTAGACCATCTTTTATTTTTTATTAGTCTTAATTTTTCTATTCTTAAATAAGCATTATTTTTAAAAGTTCCAACTAATTTTACACTATTTAAAAATAATTTCACTGAAAAAATTATTGTAACTATTGTAAGTAAAGTTAAAATATACCTAAAACTTTTATCTTCTAGTATCATCATTTCAAATACTAAAGGATTTCTTGCAGTTAAAATTCTAAGTCTAGCAAGAGCAGATACTCCTTTTAAAGAAAAATCTATAAAAGCCACAAGTAAAATTACAAAAGAAAATATTTTATATTCTTTTGCTTTCAAACGAATATTCACTTTATATGCAGATAAGCCCAACATAAATATAGTTATTAGACCTAACAAAAATCCTCCAACTCTCATCAAAGATTGTGTACCGAAAGAAGTTTCTCCAAAGGCAACAAATTCCGTTGCCAAAATATAAAGTTGTGGAAAAACACTAAACCCCAAAAGCCATATTCCTATGAAAGATAAAATTTCATAAACAATTAAAGATAAATTTTTTGCGTTTTTTTTCCTTATTATAAAAAATAAAAATAATACTAACAAAGATAAAGATATAAAAATCATAGCATAAGAAAGTGTCCATCTATTATAAAATAAGGTGTATTTAACCATTTTTTGTGGAAATTTTCGTCTTAAAAAAGTTAATATAGCAGTTGCTATAAAACCTACAAAAGAAATCGTTGCAATAGAAATATAAGAATATTTTTTTATTTTATAATTCTTTTCTTTATTTAGAATTGAAAAATTTATTCCAAACAAAAAAGAGAATATGAATAAAAGTTCTATTACAAAAATATAAAATTTTAACATATATCCCTCCATAAATTAAATATCTAATTCAAGTTAATTATAAATATCTCTTAATAACGATAATGACCTGTTATTTTATAATTAAACAATATATCTTCTTCCTGTGTTCCTCTACCAATATTATGTATAATAAGCGGTATGCCAGTAAAAGTTTTATTATCTGAGACAATTCCTATATGAGCTAAATTTCCAGGTAATATCCATGTAACTATATCACCAGTTTTATAATCTTTAGACCTTTTAGTTATTTTTAAACTTTTTCCAAATCTTTTAAAAAATATCTGTAAATTAGGTACTCTTCTATGATCTATATTAGTATCAGTACTTTTTAAACCCCATATTTTAGGATATAAAGAAAAATTAGATTTCATATCTTGATTAACTAATAACTGTAAATCTTTTCCTAATTTACGATATGCTCTTATAACAACATCTGTACAAACTCCTCTATCCTTAGGAACATCTCCCATAGGAAATTTTAAGTTTACATAAGTAGGATCATACATGACAGTTACTCCAATTTGACTTCGAGCATATTCAACTAATTTCACTTCCTTATTTTCTATTGTATCTGAAAAACAAATTATATTAAAAAAAATACATAATAATAAAATTATTTTTAATTTTTTAATTCTTACTTTTTTCAATCTCATTTTTTCTCCTTAACTATTAAAAAACTTTTAAAATATATAATATAGAATATTCTAAAACTGATAAACTGTCAAGTGTTTTGGAAATAAAATTATATCTTTTTTAAATAAAAAATATAAATTATTTATTTATATAATTATAAAGTTCTTTTCTCTATTCTTCCCCACAATAACTAAAATTAAATTTTTACAAATTCTTTTCTTATGATATAATAAATAGGAAAATTTAAAATTATTTAGGAGGAAAAAATGATAGCAACTAGCAATCTTGGTATGAGATTTTCGGGAAGAAAATTATTTGAAGATGTTAATTTAAAATTTACCCCTGGAAACTGTTATGGAGTAATTGGAGCAAATGGTGCAGGGAAATCTACTTTTGTTAAAATATTATCTGGAGATTTAGAAGCAACAGAGGGAGAAGTAATTTTTGATAAAAATAAAAGAATGTCTGTTTTAAAACAAGACCACTTTCATTATGAAGAAGAAGAAGTTTTAAATGTTGTTTTAATGGGAAATAAAAAATTATGGGATATTATCGTTGAAAAAAATGAAATTTATTCTAAAACAGAATTTACAGATGAAGATGGAATAAGAGCAGCCGAACTTGAAGGAGATTTTGCAGAACTTAATGGTTGGGAAGCAGAAACAGAAGCAGAAACTTTACTTATGGGATTAAAAATTCGTGCTGACTTGCATCATAAACTTATGAAAGAATTAACTGAGCCAGAAAAAGTAAAAGTTTTATTAGCACAAGCCTTATTTGGTGAACCAGATGTATTGTTATTAGACGAGCC